>JANLST010000045.1:0-8061 GCA_031362505.1 Sphingomonadales bacterium | reverse complement strand
GTAGCGCGACATTCGATATTACTGATCAACTGGAATTGTCGGGTGGTGTGCGATGGACCGACGAAAAGAAGTCAACTACGATTCGGTTCCCGTATGTGCATGATATTATAACCTTCGGATTTGGCTTTCTGCCATCGGGATTTTTTGCAGGTCCAGTCCGCTTTTCAGACAGCAATATTTCGCCCGAACTCGCCTTGAAATACAAGGTGACAGATGATGTGAACATCTATGCGGCTTATAAAACCGGATTCAAGTCCGGCGGGATTGATAACAATGCGTTGCCATCAGGCCCACTAAGGAACCTCACTTCCTCCGACCCAGTGGCTCGCGCGGCGATCGAGGATGGCTTGCGATTTGATTCTGAGACTTCGAAGGGTGGCGAGATCGGAATTCGAACGCAGTTTGCGGATCGCTCGGTTACGCTGAACGCCACTGCCTTTTATTATACATTCAAGGACTTGCAGATTCAGGAATTCAGTTTGGCGATCTTTAACTTCGAAACCTACAATGCGAGTAAGGTTGATACCAAAGGCTTGGATATTGATTGGGCGTGGAACACTCCAGTTGAAGGATTGAGATTTTCTGGCGCAATGTCCTACACCGACACGAAATATGCAGAGAATATCGTCAGGCCCAATCTTTCGGTCGCGATTGTGAAGGGCCGTGCAACCGCTCGTGCTCCCAAATTTTCCGGCAATATTGCATTCGATTGGCGGACCCCGGTTAGCAATACGCTGGAAGTTGGGCTCAGCGGCAATGCAACCTACTCGGATTCGTATTGGACCAATGCTACCGACAGCTACTACAGACAGCCATCCTATGTGACCCTTGACGGAGCAATCTCCGTCGGAGAGCCGGACGGCAAGTGGAAACTGTCGTTGATTGGCACCAACCTGACCAACAAGATCTGGACAAACACGAATGGTCCTGCACCGTTCACCTCTGACGACACGGTGCACACCCAAAACCGCGGTCGTCAGCTCTTTGTGGAAGCCGCCTTCAAGTTCTGATCCGCACCTCCCGCTGATCACATCGGGCTGGGGCAGCGCTTGCTGCCCCAGTCCCTTTTTTGTCAGGAATCCAAATCATTCTTGTCGTGAAACGACAGTTCCGCCATCAGTCTGCGCAACAAGCGCCGCGCGTGATCCTACTGAACGGTGACGGTCACGGCCCGTCGGTTGCGCGCCCAGCTTTCTTCGTCTGAACCCAGCGCGTCGGGCCGCTCCTTGCCATAGCTGATTGTCGAAATGCGCGCTGGATCGACACCTAGCGAAGCGAGATAGTTTTTAGCAGCGTTGCCGCGGCGCTCACCCAAGGCAATATTGTAATCGCGTGTGCCGCGTTCATCGGCGTGACCTTCGATCGTCACGCGTTTGTTGGGATAGCGGACAAGCCAAGCCGACTGGCTCCTCAGCGTCGCCTGATCCTCGGCATCAATGTCAAACTTGTCGGTATCGAAAAGCACCCGATCTGCAGAAACGCTCGCGATAAAATCTGCCTGGCTGCCGGGCAAGGGTCGACCCGCATTAGAATCGGGAATGACTTCGTTGTTGGCGACCGGTGGGGGTGGGATATCCGCAACCTTGCGCTTCGGGGCGCACGCGGCAAGCGCGACCAACGACGTCACCAGAATGAGTTTGGTTGCTGTCTTTTTCATTATCTGTCTCCTTTACTCTACTATGGCAACAATGGGCCCCAAGCCGGATCGGATCCGTCAAGGGGGGTTGGGATACGCCGTTCGTTAACACCTGTCAGATCAACCTGCCATACGCTGGCCTTGCCACTGCCTTTTGCTGATCTGAAAAACTGGATCACCCTGCCATTGGGCGACCAGCTTGGCGCTTCATCCTGCCAGCTATCGGTCAGCAGGCGTTCGCCGCCGCCGCCCGGGTTCATGACACCAATACGGAAATTGCCGACGATTTTGGTATAAGCAATCAGATCCCCACGCGGGCTCCATTCCGGCGTCGCATAGCGGCCGCCGCCAAAGCTGATCCGTTGCTGGCCGGAGCCATCTGCATTCATCATATAGATTTGCTGGGCGCCAGAACGATCACTTTCAAAGACGATCTTCGACCCGTCGGGAGAAAAGCTGCCGCCGGTGTCAATTCCGGGCGAATTTGTCAGCCGCTTTGGAGCGCCGCCATCGACCGGTATCCGGTAGATATCGGTATTCCCCGATATCGCCATTGAATAGAGAATTGATTTTCCATCAGGCGAAAAGCGAGGCGAAAAAGTAGGGTTGGCGCTCTCCGTCACCAGCTTCTGCTTACCCGCTGCAACATCGTAGATGAAAATGCGCGGACGGCTGCCAAGATAGCTCAAATAGACGATCGACTTGTAGTCAGGCGAGAAGCGCGGTGTGAGCGCAAGAGTTTGCCCATTGGTAATGAAACGGTGGTTTGCTCCATCCGAATCCATGATCGCCAGCCGCTTGATGCGGTGCCCCTTGGGCCCGCTTTCGGCGATATAGGCGATCCGGCTGTCAAAGAAGGGGCTTTCGCCGGATAGCCGCGCATAGATGGCATCGGCACATTTGTGCGCCGCGCGCCGCCAATCGCGCGGGGAAATGACATATCCCTGACGTGTCAGTTCCGATTTCAGCGCGGTGTCGTAAAGATAGCAGCCGACCGTCAGTTCGCCATTCGGATTGGCGCGAACAAAGCCCTGAACCAGCGCCTCCGCGCCCGATGCTGCCCAGCCATCATATTGCGGAGCAGTGACTTCATCATAGCCTATGGCACGGATGCCGCCAGGGCCCGTCGGTTTGAACAGGCCCGATCCCCGCAAATCGGAGGCAATGACTTCGGCAATCTGCCGCCCCAAGGCGTCGGTGGTCCCTGCTGGCGTAGCCGTGGCTTGCGGTGTGGGCAGGACTGGCACCGCGATATTCAGGTCATTCGCGCTCTCATCGGTCACATCGACGCTCAACTGTGCCTGAGCAGCTCCCAGATCCGCAGTTACCGCCGCCAACAGTGCAACCAGAACCAATTTAAACTTCATTGCGACAGCCTCTTGTCAAATGTCGGGCGGATGACTTTCCACGCATCATAATATTCGGAAGGCAAGTTGAAAGGGGCCGCCAGACGAACTGCCCTGATTGCCTGATCGACATGCAGCCGTGCCTGGCTGCGGTTGCTTTCATTCACGCCGGATTGGGCATCCAAGGTAGGAGAACCGTCAATTGAACCGTCGCGCTTGAGCCGAACGATCAGCGTCGTACGCAACAACTCCACGTCCGCGCCTGAAGGGGACTTCCAGTGCGGTTTGAGCTGACGGCGAATTTCTGCGCCGATCGAAGACGCAACAGCCGGGCTCGCGACTTTGGCCGGCGTTCCGCTGGCGGCAGAGTCCGCTTTCGGCGTATCGCTCAACCCCGAAACCAGATCACGCGAAAGGCCGGGTCTGCGCGAAGGCTTCACGCTCTCCGGGGCGGGTTTTGAGGCGGTTTTCAGCACGGGTTTGACGGCCGGTTTTGGCATTGGTTTGGGTTGCGCAACAGGCTTTAGCGTGGGCGGCAACGGCGTGGGCGTCACCTCTTCTGGCACGGGAGGCGCAACTTCGGCAGGTGCTGGCGCGGCTGCGGGCGAAGGATCAGGCGTCGATGATTCCAGCGAAACCTTGTCCACGATTGAAACTTCGATCGGATCCGTCTGGATTTTCGGCAGGGCTGGCGGCTTCAACAAATTCAGCGAAAGGGCGGTGAACAGCACAGCATGGGCAACCACCGCAATGCCAAGCCCCGCCCTTTCAGCGCGATCCATTATTGCGCCTGTCCGGCATCGCCAGTCGTGACCAGCGACACCCGATTGAGCCCGGCGCGATTGAGCTCGCCCATCACGCGCATGACGGCGCCATAATTGAGCCCGCGGTCGGCCCGCAGAAAGATTTGCGGCGGCTTGCCCGCGCCTTTCTCCGCGATGGCGGCGAGCCGGGTCGGCAGTTCATCGAACGGCACCAGTTGATCACCGATGAACAGCGCGCCGCTTTCGTCGAGCGAGAGCTGCACCGGCTCCTGATCCTGTTCGAGCGCCTTGGCACGGCTGTCTGGCAGGTTGACCGGCACGCCCGCCATCAGGAGTGGCGCCGTCACCATGAAAATAATCAGCAGCACAAGCATGACGTCCACCATCGGCGTGACGTTGATCTCCGCCATTGGCGCCCGTCGAGAACGGCGGCGAGAGGAAGATGGGCTGGCGATCACAGCTCCAGCTCCCGGCTCAATGTCGCGTGAAAGGCATCGGCAAAGCGATTGAGCCGCGCCTCAAGCCGGTTCAGAACGTGGCCGAAACGGTTGTAGGCGATCACGGCCGGGATGGCTGCAAACAATCCAAGTGCGGTCGCGAACAGTGCTTCTGCGATCCCCGGGGCGACCACGGCGAGCGAGGAATTCTGCTCCGCTGCAATCGCCGTGAAGCTGCGCATGATGCCCCAAACGGTACCGAACAATCCCACAAACGGCGCAACACTCCCGACGGTGGCAAGGATATTGAGCCGGTCGGACAGCTTGTCGATCTCCGCAGCGACTGCCGCGCCCATCGCCGTGGCCAAGCGCGCGCGCGTCCCATCCCTGTCGATGGTTGCCCGCGCGACGGTTGAACGCTTCCATTCGGCAAGCGCGGCCTGCACGATCCTGGCACTCGGCAAGTCGGACTCGCGATTGGCCTCCTGAAACGCGTTGGGGTCGTCCGCCTTCAGAAAATCGCGTTCGAACTGTTGGGAGTCGCGTGCCACCGCGCGCAGTTTCAGCCATTGCCCGAGGATGATTGACCAGGTCCAGATGCTCGCAAGTACAAGACCGATCATGACGATCTTCACGATGATATCGGCCTGGAGGAACAGCGCGATCGGAGAAAGCGTCGCGGCGTTGGCGTTGAAGGCAATATCTTGCATCAGTGTGTTGTTTCCTCGGGTAACAGGGATTCGAATGCGGCGACCCATGGCTTGGGCTGGCGTTTCGGCCGACCCTCGCACGAAAGGAACGCTGCAACAACGCGCGCGTCGGTCAGCGTTTCATCACCCAACATGACTCGTTGATGAATCACCACCGTCGCTGCGCCCAGCTGTTCGATCATGCTGACAACCAGCAACGCATCATCGAACCTGGCTGGACGCCTGTATTTGATGCTGAGCTCGGAAACGGCGTAGACGCCTTCTCCATCCATAAACGCGCTGCGCTGATCGATTCCGGCGCATTTGAGCATGTCTGACCGCGCATGTTCCATGTAACGCAGATAATTGGTGTGATAGACAAGCCCCGAAAAATCGGTGTCATCGAAATAGATATGCACCGGAAAATGATGTTCGCGACCAACAAAATGCCCCTCAGCCATCGAACAATCCATCCTGCGAACCGGCGGGCGGGTTGAGGCCCAGATGCTTCCATCCTCCAGCATTAAGACAACGACCCCGAGCGGTGCGGGCGATCAGGCCCATCTGGATCAGGAAGGGTTCGATCACTTCCTCCACCGTGTCGCGCGGTTCGGACAGTCCCGCCGCCAGCGTTTCCACGCCGACCGGACCGCCTTTGTAGATATCGGCAATCATCGTCATGTAACGCCGGTCCATCGCATCGAGCCCAAGGCCATCAACCTCCAGCCGATTGAGCGCCGCATCCGCGACCTTGGCCGAAACGGTCGCCTCACCTGCTACATTGGCGAAATCACGTACGCGTCGGAGTAGCCGTCCAGCAATCCGCGGCGTCCCGCGGGCGCGCCGTGCAATTTCCTTTGCACCATCATCCGCGATCCACAGATCGAGCAAGGCAGCAGCGCGTCTGATGACCTTTTCCAGCTCCTCGACCGAGTAGAAAGTCAGCCGAACCGGAATGCCGAACCGGTCGCGCAGCGGCGTCGTCAGCAGGCCTTGTCTCGTGGTCGCGCCAATCAGCGTGAATTTGGGCAAATCAATCCGCACCGACCGAGCGGACGGCCCCTCCCCGATCATCAGGTCAAGCGCGCGATCCTCCATCGCGGGGTAGAGGATTTCCTCGACTGCGGGCGCTAGCCGATGAATCTCGTCAATGAAGAGGACATCGCCATCCTCAAGATTGGTCAGCAGCGCCGCCAAATCGCCAGACTTGGCAATGACGGGGCCGGAGGTCGCGCGGAACCCCACCCCCATCTCGCGCGCGACAATCTGTGCGAGCGTCGTCTTGCCGAGGCCAGGTGGTCCGAAGAACAACACATGATCGAGCGCATCGCCGCGTTGGCGGGCGGCCTCGATAAACACCCGGAGATTTTCACGCGCCGCCTTCTGGCCCACGAATTCGTCGAGCGTTTTCGGACGCAGGGCGGCATCCACGTCCTCGGGACGGCGGGATGAGGTGAGGATGCGGTCTTCGTCGCTCATCGAACTGCTCTAGCGGCCCTTTCCTGCCGACGCTATTCCATCTACAATCTATTGGGAGAGAAAGATGACGATCACCCGACGAAGCCTTCTGTTGGAGGGGACCGCCGCTCTTGCCGTTGGATCCTCGACATCGCTGCGCGCGATGGCCAAGTCAGAATTTTCGCAACCCCGCTGGTACAACCAAGCTATTGTCATCGACGGCCTATCATCCTTTTCCGATCCTTATTCGCCTGACGAACAAACTCGCCTGTCGGAGCGCGTCAAGGCCGAACTCCGTGCGGCCGGAACTACAGCGGTCAACGTGACCATTGGTGGCGTCGGCAATGAACCGGATGCCTGGGATCAGACGCTGTCCAGCCTCAAATCATTTGAAGCCGTGATTGCCGCCAATCCAGACTTTCTTTCTCGAATTTCAACAGCCGCGGATATTTCGGTCGCAAAAACAAATGTTCGTTTCGGGTTGATCTATGGCACTCAGGATACGAGCATGGTTGGTACAAAGCTCGATCGGCTTTCAGAAATGCGCAAGCTCGGTGTTCGCATCGTTCAACTAACCTACAATTTGCGCAACCTGAGCGGCGATGGCGCGCTTGAACCAGACAATGCCGGAATCTCGAAACTGGGTCATGCAACGATTGCGAGGATCGAGGCCGAAAAAATCCTGCTAGATCTCAGTCACGGCGGGGCAAAGACAATCGCAGAAGGAATAGCCGCAGCGACCCGACCACTTTCGATCAATCATAGCGGCTGTCGCGACGTGTTTGATCACCCGCGTAATGTATATGACAGCGCGATGAAGGCGCTTGCCGACAAGGGAGGCGTTTTCGGTGTCTATTTCATGCCATTTCTCGCGGCTGGCAGCAAGCCGACGGGCGATGATTTGATCCGCCATATCGAACATGCGGTCAATGTCTGCGGTGAGGACCACGTCTCGATCGGTACTGACGGAAATCAGCTACCGATCCCGATCAACGAGGAGACGTGGAAGCGTGCGAAGGAAATGCACGAATTCCGGTCTTCTCACGGATTCGCGGCGCCGGGTGAGGGTCCCGACATTCTGACGATCGTGATGGACTACAATCGGATTGATCGTTTCCAGCGGTTGGCGGTCGCCTTGGAAAAGCGGGGTTGGAAGGTGACCAAACTCGAAAAACTGTTCGGGAAAAATTTGTTGCGCTTGTACCGGGAAGTCTGGGGCAGCTAACGAGCCGCCTTTTTGAGCGCCAGTCGCACCAGCGCGTCGAGGCTTGCACCGCCACCCAGTTCGGCTTCAGCCGCCGCGACAGCCGCTCCTGCTTCAACCGGCCGGAATCCCAGATTGGCGAGCGCCGAGACCGCGTCCGCCGCCGCCCCGCCCACCGCTTTGGGCAACGTGCCAGCCAGCCCAATGGCAACACCGCCTATCTTGTCCTTCAATTCCATCACGATCCGCTGCGCCAGTTTGGGGCCGACGCCATTGGCACGCGCGACCATTGCCTTGTCTTCGCCCGCAATGGCCCGGCTCAGTTCGTCGGCATCGAGCGTTGAAAGAATCGCCAGCGCAACCTTGCCGCCGACGCCCTGCACGCTGGTCAAAAGGCGGAACCAATCCCGTTCACCGACTGAGCCGAAGGCGAAAAGCGTCATCGCGTCCTCGCGGACCTGCATTTCGGTGAAGACCATCACCTGTCCACCGACCGGGCCAATCGCCGTAAGCGTGCGCGCCGAGGC
>JANLST010000033.1:0-3507 GCA_031362505.1 Sphingomonadales bacterium | reverse complement strand
CTGTCGGAGACGGCAGCGACGTGATGGGTGTGGACGCCTATCGTCCTGCGCTTCTGTTCTGGCACGGGCTTCCCGAATTGCGCAGCGATCCGCGCTTCATCGCCTATGCCGCGCGGCTGGGGCTGGTCGAATATTGGCTGGCCACCCGGAAATGGCCCGATTGTGCGGACGAAACGCCTTATGATTTCCGCGCCGAATGCGAGAAGTATCGCGATGCGCCAAAGGATTTGTTCTTCGCATGACCGCCATTCCCGATAACCTCTTCCCCCTCACCCAGGGCGCGGCACACGCCGTGTTCGACTGGGTCTTTGCTCCGTGGATCAAGGAGATGGGGTTGACCGATTTCATCGTCCGCGAGGGGTTTGTGTCGATGCGGCTCCCCCTCAACGACCGGCTCAAATTCTTTTCGGGTGCGATCTGCGGACAGGCGCTGATGGCGGCGATCGATACGGTCGCGAGCATGGCTGCGATGACAGGCCCGCGAATAGGCAAGGGCACCGTCTATCAGCACACGCATTTCCTCCGTCCCGCGGCGAATGACGACTTTCTTATCGAGGCAGAGGTCAAGCGGTTCGGCAAGGCCAGCGCCTATGTCGATTGCAGCGTGACGTTCGTTGGTTCCGGCGAACTGGTCGCCCATGCCGTGCTGGAGTTTGCCTTTTGAAACGCCTGCTCATTGTCTGGCATTCGCTGACCGGTGGAAGCGAGGCGATGGCACGCGCGGCCGCTGACGGTGCAGGGGAGGAGGCGGATGTCATACTGAGACACGCTGCCAAAGCTGGACCGGACGATCTTATCGGCGCCGATGGTATCCTCTTCGTCTGCCCGGAAAATCTTGCCAGCATGGCGGGTGTGATGAAGGATTTCTTTGACCGAAATTACTATCCAGTCCTCGGTCGCATCGAGGGGCGACCCTATGCGACGATGATCTGCGCCGGTTCGGACGGCGAAGGCGCGGCACGCCAGATTGCCCGGATTGCAACCGGCTGGCGGTTGAAGGCGGTGGCCGAACCACTGATTGTCTGCACCCACGCCCAGACGCCCGAAGCGATCCTCGCCCTCAAAACGATCGGCGGCGCGGACCTCGTCCGGTGCAAGGAACTGGGAGCGACGCTGGCGGCGGGACTGTCGTTGGGAATTTTTTGAAGTCCTGCAACGGCCTAGGACGGCTTCGCCAACCTTCGGATCAATGCGCTCGGGTCCTGCCGTCCGCCGCCCAGCCCTTGCACTTCGGCGAGGAACTGATCGACCAGGGCCGTCACCGGCAACGTCGCCCCATTGCCGCGTGCCTCATCAAAGGCCAGCCCCAGATCCTTGCGCATCAGATCCACCGCCAGTCCGAAGTCGAATTCGTCATGCGCCATCGTCTTCCAGCGGTTGGTCATCTGCCAGCTCGAGGCTGCCCCCCCGGAGATCGCTTCGAATACCTTGTCGAGATCGAGATTCTCGGCTTGCGCAAAGCGGATCGCTTCGGCCAGTGACTGGACGATCCCGGCAAAGCCGATCTGGTTGACCATCTTGGTCAACTGGCCAGAACCGGTCGGCCCGACATGGACGATCTTGGACGAATAGGCCCCCATAATCGGCGTCGCCGCCTCGATGGCCTTGGCTCGACCCCCGCACATCAGGGTCAACGTGCCGTTCTCTGCCCCGATCTGCCCGCCAGTCATCGGCGCGTCGATGGGGAGAATATATTTGTCCTTCGCTTCAACCGCCAATTGTCGCGCGATCTTTGCAGAAACAGTCGTGTGGTCAATAAACAGCGCCTCCTTCCGCATCGTCCGGAAGGCGCCATCGCGCGAGAGGGTGACGGCGGCAAGATCATCATCGGCCCCGACGCACGTAATCACGGCGTCCGCACCCTCTGCAGCAGCAGCGGGACTAGGTGCGCTCCGCCCACCATGCGCTGAAACCCAGGTATCGGCTTTGGCTTGGGTGCGGTTGTAAACCGTCATATCATGTCCAGCCGCCGCCAGATGCCGCGCCATCGGCCCGCCCATCACACCAAGTCCGATAAAAGCTATTTTTGCCATGCACGATTCATAAGCACTGTTTGCCATCAGCGCCAGATGCGTTAGGGCCGCGTCCATGTCAGATCAGGATCGCCTTCCCGTCAGCCTTGAAGATGTTCGCGCCGCGCACGCGCGGATTGGCGATGCGGTTGTCCGTACGCCAACCCTGCACAGCCAGACGCTGTCGCAGATGACGGGCGCCAAAGTGTATCTGAAGTTCGAAAACCTGCAATTTACTGCGGCCTACAAGGAACGCGGCGCATTGAACCGGTTGCTGGTGATGGGGGACAATGCGCGCAAGAACGGGGTGATCGCGGCCTCCGCCGGCAATCATGCGCAGGGTCTTGCCTATCACGGCAAAAGGTTGGGCGTGCCGGTCACCATCGTGATGCCCAAGGCAACACCAACCGTAAAGGTGATGCAAACCGAAGCGCACGGCGCGACGGTCGTGTTGCATGGCGAGACGTTCGAAGATGCCTATGCCCATGCCCGCGCGCTGGAAGCCGAACGCAGCCTGACCTTCGTCCATCCCTTCGATGAGCCGGACATTATTGCGGGGCAAGGGACCGTCGCACTCGAAATGCTCGAAGACGCGCCGGACATCGATACACTGGTGGTCCCTATAGGGGGCGGTGGGTTGATCTCCGGCATGGGGACGGCGGCGAAGGCATTGAAGCCCGATCTGAAACTGATCGGTGTCGAGGCTGAACTTTATCCTTCGATGCACAACGCAATCACTGGTGGCAATGCGCCGTGCGAAGGGGACACGCTGGCTGAGGGCATCGCCGTCAAATATCCCGGCGAACTGACCCGGCGTTTCGTCAAGTCTCTGGTCGATGATATTGTTCTGGTCAGTGAACGCGCGCTCGAACAGTCGGTCAGCCTCCTGCTCCAGATCGAAAAGACCGTGGTCGAAGGCGCAGGCGCCGCAGGGCTGGCGGCGATGCTGGAACACCCTGAGCACTTCAAGGGACGGACGGTGGGCATTGTCCTGTGCGGCGGCAATATCGATACGCGGCTGTTGGCAAATGTCCTGCTCCGCGATCTCGCTCGCTCGGGCCGCCTCGCGCGCTTGCGGATTCGCCTGCAGGATCGGCCTGGCGCGCTGTTTCATGTTGTGCGCATCTTTGCCGAACAGAGTGTCAACATCATTGAAATCTATCACCAGCGCGTATTCACAACTTTGCCCGCGAAAGGACTGATCACCGATATCGAATGCGAGACCCGCGACGGCGCCCATCTCGAGCGATTGAAGGCGGCGCTGGGCGACGGTGGATATGAGGTTTCACAGGTCGAACTGGCCTGACGCAAAGTTCATTTCGCGATTTACCTTCTATTAATGGTAAACGCTCTTTTCATCTCCGGGATACCGCTTCATAACATCCACAGAGACAGGCTGTTCATGGCTCAGGAGACGGATCTCACGTGACCGCACAATTCCGCTTTCCGCGATTTTTCGTCACAAGTCCGACGCCTTGCCCCTATTTGCCCGGAC
>JANLST010000020.1:0-5957 GCA_031362505.1 Sphingomonadales bacterium | reverse complement strand
TGGGGTTCGCCCGAGCAAAAGACCAAATATCTTCCCAAACTGATTTCGGGCGAACATGTTGGCGCGCTGGCCATGTCCGAAGCGGGGGCAGGATCAGATGTCGTTTCGATGAAACTCAAAGCCGAAGCATCGGGTGATCGTTATATCCTCAACGGCACCAAGTTCTGGATTACCAATTCGGCCTATGCCGAGACGCTGGTCGTGTATGCCAAGACCAACAGCGAGGCGGGATCGCGGGGGATTACAGCTTTCCTGATTGAAAAGGACATGCCCGGCTTCAGTATCGGCCAGAAGATCGACAAGATGGGAATGCGCGGATCTCCAACAGCAGAACTGGTCTTCAACGATTGCGAAGTGCCGGCCGAAAACGCGATGGGTCCGGTCAATGGCGGGGTTGGCGTGCTGATGTCCGGCCTTGATTATGAACGCGCAGTGCTCGCAGGGATCGGGCTTGGGATCATGCAGGCCTGCCTCGATACCGTCATTCCCTATATCCGCGAGCGCAAGCAATTCGGGGTGGCCATCGGCAGCTTCCAGCTGATGCAAGCCAAGGTGGCGGACATGTATGTCGCGCTCAATTCGGCGCGGGCTTATGTCTACGCCGTGTGCCGCGCCTGCGATGCGGGCCGGACGACGCGGTTCGACGCGGCCGGCGCGGTGATGCTTTCGAGCGAAAACAGCGTGAAGGTCGCGCTTGAAGCGATCCAGGCGCTGGGCGGGGCGGGCTATACCAAGGACTGGCCGGTCGAACGCCTCATGCGCGACAGCAAATTGATGGATATCGGCGCGGGGACGAACGAGATAAGGCGGATGCTGATCGGGCGCGAGTTGATTGGGGCTGCATGATGCATCGCGCTGCGTCGGTAACGGGTATGATTGCCGCCGCTGGCGCGCTGCTTGGCTGCCAACCTTCTGGCCAAAGACAAGGCGCCGGAAAATCGAGCCAGTTCGTTTTTGAGGGCGGCGAAGTGTCGGCGCCCGTCAAACGCCTGACGCATGGCAAGCGATTGGTGCGGGTGCTTGCTTGTCAGGGGTGCCACGGCGAGACTCTCCAGGGCGAAAATGCAACCGCCGACGATCCAGATTTTGGTGAAATGAATGCGCCCAATATTACGTTGCTTTTACCAGAGTACAGCGATGCGCAGCTTGAACGACTGATCCGGCATGGTGTGCCGAGGGATGGCCGGACCTTTTGGTTCATGTCGTCTGAAGGCTTTCAGTTTCTGGGCGATCGCGATCTGGATGCATTGATTGGATATCTGCGCACTTTGCGCCCAGAAGGCCGCCAAATGCCGCCGTTGAAATTCGGCGAGGGCTTCAGGAGAGCCCAGAAAACAAGAGAAATCGAACCCGTTCCAAAGCTGGTTGTCCGCTTTGCACGCGAGGCCCCTGTCGATCTGGGCCCGAAACACGCTTATGGGCGCTGGCTTGCGCGAACGATCTGCGCCGAATGTCACAACGCCGCCTTGCAAGGTTTTGAGGATTTCACTCCGAATCTGGACATCGCTGGGGCGTACACGGCCGCGCAGCTTGATCGCCTCTTGACGACCGGGATAGGAATCTCGTCAAGTAATCTGGGGATCATGGCAAAGACCGCCAGGAGCAGGCTGGGTCAACTGACGCCGAGCGAGCGCAGGGCTCTCATTGCCTATGTTCTGGCGCGGGCAGACTATAATATCGGGTCAAGGGCGCCGCGAAGTAACAGCACAAATCCTTCCGACCGACATTGACGGGAACGATTTCCAAGACCCAGACATCCGCAATGCCTGACCGCACACTCAAGCATCACACGCGCCGTTCCAGCGCGCGCATCATATGGTCGAGCAGTCGAGCGCCGGGAAATGACAGATCCGTGACCGAAAGCAGCGCAATTTCCGTATCGTGCAGGTCTGGTAGCCGGTGCGGATCGTCGATCACTGCAAGATCGGCGGGCACCATATCGCGCGGGAGCACGGTGACACCCAGTCCCGCCCGCACGGCGGCCTGGCTTCCGGCAAGCGAGGCGCAGGTATAGGCGATGCGCCAGCCATGGCCCACCGTCCCGAGCGCCCCGATGGCACGCGCGCGATAAACGCAAGGGGCGGGCGAAACGACAAGCGGGAGTATATCGGCTGCCTCCAGGTCAAAGTCAGCCGCCGCAGCCCAGACCAGAGGCTCGCGCCAGACGCGGACGCCACTTTCCGGCCCGGCCGGCTCGCGCTTGATCAGGACCAGATCAAACTCGCCACGCCCGAAAGAATCTATCAGGTTGAGGGTCAAATCGCACGAAACTTCGAGCGCGACGCGTGGGTGACTCTTGGCGAAACGCGCGAGAACCTCCGGCAGATAGCTGGTTGCAAAATCCTCCGGGGTGCCCAGACGGACGACGCCGTGCAACGCTGGCTCTGCCATTTCATCAATCATCGCTTCGTGCGCCGCAAGCAGGCGCCGTGCATGGCCAAGCAGTTGTTCGCCCGCAGCGCTCAAGCGGACCGCCCGATGGGCCCGTTCGAACAGGCGGATCCCAAGCTGTTGCTCAAGCCGTTTAATCATAAGGCTGACCGCAGATGGTGAACGGAAGACCCGCGCAGCAGCCACTGTCATATTGCCCGTTTCGGCAACTGTGGCGAAGGCACGCAAAAGGTCGAGATCAATCTGAGTTCGTGACATGGACTACTATTAACAAAACTCAACGATATGATCAAATCATCTCGTTTATCGAATAATAGATTGGGATGTATGGCCATCATATGAAGGAGATTGACCATGACATTGTCCATACTTGAACGCTCGGTTGTCGCATCCAATGTTGCACCGTTCGAATTTGCGCTGGCCCATGGCGATGGAATCGGCCCAGAAATCATGGCAGCCACATTGTCGGTACTGGAAGCCGCAGAACTGTCGCTCGCCCCGCGAGAGATTGCCTTGGGTGAACAATTGTATCGCGCGGGCCATAGCGCAGGTGTGGCGCCAGAGAGTTGGGCCGCGATCGAAGGCACTGGCCTGCTCCTCAAGGCTCCGATCACGACGCCGTTGGGCGGCGGCGTAAAGAGCCTTAATGTCACGATGCGCAAGACGCTCGGCCTTTCTGCCAATATCCGCCCAAGTGTGGCCTATGCACCTTATGTGCCGACGCACTTTCCAGGCATGGACGTCATCATCGTTCGCGAGAATGAGGAAGACCTTTATGCAGGGATCGAAGACCGTCAGACCGACGATGTGTTTCAATGCCTGAAGTTGGTCAGCCGGTCGGGCTGTGAGCGGATCATACGCTATGCCTTTGAGCTTGCCCGAGCGCAGAATCGCAAAAAAATTACCTGCGTCACTAAAAATAACATCATGAAACTTACGGACGGTATCTTTGCCGATACGTTCCGCACGATTGGCCAGGATTATCCGGAGATTGTTCAAGACCACATGATCGTCGACATTGCAGCCGCGCGGTTGGCGACCGATCCGCATCGTTTCGATGTGATTGTTACTCTCAATCTCTATGGCGACATTCTCTCGGATATTGCTGCCGAAGTCGCAGGATCGGTCGGGCTTGCCCCGTCGGCAAACATCGGCCCTCGTGCCGCGATGTTTGAGGCGATCCACGGCTCCGCGCCCGATATTGCCGGGCAGGATATTGCCAACCCTTCGGGGCTGCTGCTGGCCGCATGCATGATGCTTGACCATGCCGGGCGGGGCGGAGCAGCCTGCCTGATCCGCAACGCCTGGAGCCGCGCCGTCGAAGAAGGCGTTGCGACCCGCGATATGGGCGGTCGTCTTGGCACCCGCGCCTTTGCCAGCGAAGTCATAGCGCGCCTTGGTGAGGAACCGCGCAAGATAAAGATCGCAAAGCCCGCGCCGCCTTTGGAGATCGTGCATCCTGCAGATGCGATAACTGTCGCCCCGGCGCAGCGCGAATGTGTTGGTATCGATATTTTTGTCCAGGATCGTGCGCTCGATCCAAACCTGCTGGCGGCGGCGCTGCGGGCGGTTCCGCTCGGTGCGTTCGAGCTGAAAATGATTACCAACCGCGGAGTGAAGGTTTGGCCCGACCCCAACCCCAACACAATCACGACCGATCACTGGCGCTGCCGCTTCATGGCAATTCAGGGTATCCGCGTGACACGCACGAACGCGATCGAAATGGCACTGCTACTCAGCCGCGCCGGGATAGACGTCGTCAAGACCGAGGGACTCTACACGTTCGACGGCAGTCCCGGATTTTCCCTCGGTCAGGGGCAATAGGCGATCGCGGCGTTTTGAAAAATTGAAATTCCCTCTGTAGTGACGATGGTTATAAGGGGCGGATGAGTGCACCAATCCTTCCGACGGCAGCTGCCCCTGACAGTGAAACCTTCCGCGCCAATATGGCGCACAACCGAACGCTGCGGGATGAGCTTTGGGCAGTGGTTGCCAAGGCCGCACTCGGCGGAAACGAGAAGTCGCGCGAGCGACATACGGCGCGTGGCAAGCTCCTGCCTCGCGAACGCGTCGAACGGCTGCTCGACCCGGGCTCACCGTTCCTCGAGATCGGCCAACTCGCGGCGTGTGACATGTATGGCGGCGAGATTCCCGGCGCTGGCGTGATCACTGGCGTCGGTCGCGTCTCGGGGCGGCAGTGCATGATCGTCTGCAATGATGCGACGGTGAAGGGTGGCACCTATTATCCGATGACGGTCAAGAAGCACCTCCGCGCACAGGAGATTGCGGAGGCCAATTTCCTGCCCTGCATCTATCTGGTGGACTCAGGGGGCGCGAACCTGCCGCACCAGGCCGAAGTCTTTCCCGACCGCGACCATTTCGGGCGGATCTTCTACAACCAGGCGAACATGAGCGCGAAGGGCATCCCGCAGATCGCCTGCGTCATGGGAAGCTGCACGGCGGGCGGGGCCTATGTCCCCGCCATGTCCGACGAGACGGTGATCGTCCGGGGTCAGGGGACGATTTTCCTCGCCGGCCCACCGCTGGTGAAGGCCGCGACCGGCGAAGTGATCAGCGCCGAGGAACTGGGCGGCGCTGAAACCCATGGCCGCAAATCGGGCGTGGTTGATCATGTCGCCGAGAATGACGAACATGCGCTGACCATTGTCCGCGATATTGTCTCGACGCTGAGGCCGCCAAGAGTGCCGGACATCAACATGGCCGAGCCGCGTCCGCCGAAATTCGATGCGGAGGAACTTTACGGCGTCATCCCCGACGATGTCCGCGCGCCCTATGACGTGCATGAAGTCATCGCCCGGATCGTCGATGGCTCCGAGTTCCATGAGTTCAAAGCGCTTTACGGCAGCACGCTGGTCTGCGGCTTTGCCCATATCTGGGGCATCCCGGTCGCGATCCTTGCCAATAACGGCGTGCTGTTCAGCGAGAGCGCACAAAAGGGCGCCCATTTCATCGAACTCGCCTGCCAGCGCCGCATTCCCTTGCTGTTCCTCCAGAACATTTCCGGCTTCATGGTCGGCGGGAAATATGAGGCGGAAGGAATCGCCAAGCATGGCGCCAAGCTGGTGACGGCCGTCGCGACTGCCAGCGTGCCGAAGATCACCGTCCTGATCGGCGGCAGCTTTGGTGCTGGCAATTACGGCATGTGCGGCCGCGCCTATTCGCCAAGGTTCCTGTTCACCTGGCCCAACGCGCGGATCAGCGTGATGGGCGGCGAACAGGCGGCCTCGGTGCTGGCGACCGTCCACCGCGACGCCGACACATGGACGCCGGAGGAGGCCGAAGCCTTCAAGGCCCCGATCCGCCAGAAATATGAGGATGAGGGCAATCCCTACCACGCGACGGCGCGGCTGTGGGATGACGGGATCATCGACCCGGCGCAGACGCGCGATGTGCTGGGGCTGGCGTTTGCGGCGACGCTGAATGCACCGGTTGAGGAGGCGCCCCGGTTTGGGGTGTTCCGGATGTGAACATGCGACCCGCGAAAAGGAATGGCACCGAAACAAAAGCCCTCGCCCCCTTCAGGGGGAGAGGGTTGGGAGAGGGGG
>JANLST010000513.1:0-12858 GCA_031362505.1 Sphingomonadales bacterium | reverse complement strand
GATCTGGAAGCTCCTGTTTCCCGCATCAATCACCGGAACTGATCACAAATTTTACTAGGAGGATAAGACAATGTCCGGAAGCCGCACCAAATTCTATCTCGACAAACAGAACTCCAAATGGCTGGGCGTTTGTTCAGGGATTGCAGACTATACTGGTTTTGATGTTCTATGGGTTCGCGTCGGGATGGTTCTCGGCACAATCTTCGGGTCGGGCGCGCTGTTTGTCGCCTACCTCATCATCGCCTGGCTGGCCAATCCGAAGCCGCTTGGCCTGTATGACAACGCAGAGGATGCCAAATTCTGGCAGGGCGTTCGCCAGTCTCCAGCCCGTTCGACCCGCGACGTTCGTTCAAAGTTTCGCGATATCGATCGCCGCCTGGCCGATGTTGAAACATACTATACCAGCCGCAATTCGAGCCTCGCCAACGAGATTGAGAACCTGCGCTAAGGCGAAAAAAAGGGAGATCGAAAGTGTTTAACGGACCTAACTTCGTCCTCGCCATTATCGCGATAAGCACAATTGGCTGGGTCTTGACCAGCTGGATCCGGGCAAGACATGGCTATCCTGTAGAGGGTGAGTGGGGTGGCACGATCGCCAAGCCCGACGCCGCCACCGATCGAAAAGTGGAACTGCTGACGACCGAGAACGACAAGCTTCACGGACAAGTCAGTAGGCTGGAGGGGAGGATCGCGGTTCTCGAGCGCATTGTGACTGATGAAGCACACAACCTGACGCGCGAGATAGAAGATCTTCGCGGCACGCCGATTAATTGAGGAACTGAGCAATGAATAACATAGCCAGCTGGATTTGGGTCCTCATTCCCCTTGCCGCAATTGGCATCGCACCGTTCAAAATGTGGATGCGGATGAAGGAACGCCAACTCGATCAGCAATCGCAGATGACAGCTGAAAAGACCGCCCAGTATGCCGCCCACACCGAACGCCTTGAGCAACGGATGCGGGTGCTCGAGCGGATTATCACCGACAAGGGCACCGCAATCTCGGACGAGATTGAGAGCCTGCGCGACAAGCCTTTGAACTAGAAAACAGATCCAGGGAGAATTCAGATGAACCCTTTTGAAATGGTGGTCCTGATTGTAGCGATCACGGCCGTGGCGAGTATCTTCCGGGCGAAATATGGTGTCGTCCGTCGGGGACGAGGCCGCAATGCCGAGGAAGTATTTGTCGGCAAGACACTGCCCGACCCCGATGCAGACCGCATGCGAGACGAAATCAAGACCCTCAAAGAGCGGATCGCCGTTCTCGAGAGGCTCGCAACTGACACCAACACCGCAGTCGCGCTTGATCGTGAGATTGAAAAACTCCGTTAAGCGGAACAGGACGACAGGAGGTCGTTATGGACTATGCAAATCTCTACCTCATAATGGCCGCAACCGCCTTGGTCGCCATTGCCCTGCTTGCCACGGTTGGCCTCAAGGGGTTTACGGCCTGGCTCGAACTCAAGCGCGCAGAGCTTGATGCAAACCGGGAGACCCCGGCCCCGAACGCCACCAGCCGGATCGAGATCGCGGATCTCAAAGAACGCATTCGCAAGCTCGAAGCCATCGCGGCAGGTGTAGACCTTTAGGGGCCTCCCCTGCTAGCGACGCGGCCATGACCAGCTTCGCCGACATCCAGGATGAATATGAATTTCTCGACGGAGATGATCGATACCGACTGCTGATTGATCTGGGCCGAACACTTGAACCAATGTCCGAAGCCCTGAAGACCGATGCCACACTTGTTCGGGGCTGCTCAGCCAGCGTCTGGGTCTATCCGACCCGTCTGGACGACGGCCGCCTTCACTTTTTGGCCGACAGTAACGCAGCTATCACGAAAGGAATCGTGGCTCTGGTGTTGCTGACTGTTCAGGACCTGCCGCCAGACGCGATTGTCAAAACCGATATCGCTTTGGCACTCGCGCCGTTCGACCTTAAAAACCAGCTCAGCTCGAACCGAACACAGGGCATTCCCAACATGATTGCTCTCGTGCGCGAAACGGCGACGCGCATGCTTTGATGCGTTTCAATTCTGCTCTATGATGCGTGGATGAAGACGCGCTTCATTCTTCTTCTGCTCATGATTGCCGCCGCTCCCGCGTTTGCCGCCGAGCGCAGCTTTCTTGTTGCTGGAGAAGCCTTTTCCGAAGCTGAAATTCTTGATGCCCGTGCCCAGCCCGAGCTCGACGGGACGTCATCGATCCGCATTACCTTTGCCGAAAGCGCGACGTTGCGTATCGCCACGGTCACACAACGTCTTGTTGGAAAACCAGCATTGATTGCCCTGAATGGAGAAACGGTGGCGGATCCGATCGTCAGGGAGCCGATTCGTGACGGCGTGCTTCAATTGAGTGGCCCCTGGTCAATCGAGGGCGCCGTCTCACTTGCCCGCAAGATATCCGGCAAGGATCCATTGCCAGACAGCCTTGAGGAATAACCGCTAAAGCGCCATCCGCCGTTCCTCGGCCGAGCGCAACACCTCAAAGGCGGTTTGTACCGCCTGAAATCGCTTCGCCGCTTCGGCATCATGAGCATTCATATCGGGGTGATTTGCCTTTGCCATCGTGCGCCAAGCGGCCTTGATCGCTTCAAATTCGGCATCGCTCTCAAGCCCCAGAATATCGAGGGCACGCATCTCGTCTCGGCTACGCGAGCCATCCCCCGGCCCGCCCCAGCCATAGTGTTTCGAGTCCTGGTAACCTCCGGCATCGCGACGTTCATTCGCTTCACGCTCGGCGGCATCTTCGGCACTCAATCCGAGAAAATAGTCCCAGTTGGAATTATATTCGGCAGCATGCTGGAGGCAAAACCACCAGCGTTCCGGACTGTTGGGCGATTTCGGCGCAGGCCGGTCACCCGGATTGGTGCAGCCAAACCGGTCGCACAAACGTACCTTCACAGCCTCGCGCGACGCCCCATAGCTGCGCCAGCGCGGAAAGCCCCAATCATCAGATCTCGTTTTTCTGGACATAGACTGGTCGCTCTACCAAAGGCTCGCCCAAAACAAAAGTGCCAGAGGGTCTGTAAGCCGGGTTTTGTCCTCGCGATTGCGCGCGATGTGCGACCATTCCTCTAGGCGACGGATTGCTCCGCCGCTCAAGCAACCAACCCGGGCGACTGGCAGGAGGATGCCATGCGCCGCCCCTATTCGGTCTTGCTCCCGGTGGGGTTTACCCTGCCGCCGCTGTTACCAGTGGCGCGGTGCGCTCTTACCGCACCGTTTCGACCTTGCCGCACCGAAATGCGGTGGTTTGTTTTCTGTGGCACTTTCCCTGGGGTCACCCCCGCCGGACGTTATCCGGCACCGTTCCTCGCTGGAGCCCGGACTTTCCTCCCCTGCGCAGTTACCCACGCAGCGGCGGTCGCCCGACCCTCTGGCCGAGCCGACCTAGAGCAGCCGAGCGTGTGGATCAAGATTTTCCGAGAGCAGCGAGGCCCGCGCTTACGGACATTTTCGGCAGATAGCCAAGCTCACGTCGCGCTTTTGCATCGTTCAACGTGCAATCACGAGACATCACCATTGCGGCGTGGCTGGTGAACGGTGGATCGCCCTTGAGCGAAAATGTCCGCCAGATGGCTTCGATCGCGACGCCGGCAAGATCGGCTACCCAGGCAGGAATGGACGTATCGGGTAGGGTCAATCCCTTGCTTGCGGCCATCCCGCTGATGATCTCTTTCATCGAGATGGTTCCGTCATCGAGAATGAAATAGGCCTCTCCACCCTTCCCTTTGGTCAGGGCAAGGCCAATTGCATGGACAAGATTGTCGATATGGGTCGTCGATGTCATCGCCGCCCCCTTGGCAATCCAGGTCCACTTCCCCGCCTTTGCCATCGCCTCGACGGTCGGCAACAGCGTCGTGTCTCCCGGGCCCCAGATAAAGCGTGGCCGCAAAACGATCGTTTCGAAAGTTCCGGGATCGTTCGCCGCGCGAACCAGCATCTCGGCTTGTGCCTTGGTGGCGCAATAGGGATAGGGAGAGTTTGGCGAAAGCGGATAGCTTTCGTCCGCATTGTGGACATCCTGGCCATAGATGATGGCGGCTTCGGTGCCGATATGGACGAACCGCTTCACCCCGGCGGTTTTGGCCGCGTTCAGCACATTCGCCGTCCCCTGCACGTTGAATCTGTGCCAGGCATCCTGCGGCCCCCAGGCCTCCACAAAGGCAGCGGCGTGGATCACTGCCTTGCAGCCCTTCATGTGATCGGCAGCGATATCCTCAAGATCGCACCGAGCGGGCTTTGCCCCCAGTGCCGAAATAGCGGCATCGGATCGTTCTGACCGGGACATGGCGCTGATCTTATGCCCCGCTGCAATCAGGCTACGCGTTGCGGCGCCTCCGACGAATCCCGACGCGCCAGTGACAAAAATGTGCATCAATCGTCCCCCATGGGGCGCGGCAGAAGCAGCGCGAGCAACTTTGCGCGACATTCGCCATCGACGATCCCGTCGATCGTGTTGGGCCTAAAACGTCGCTGAAACGCGCGGATGGCGGCGAGCGGGTCGGTCACTTCATAGCCAAACCGTTCGAGCGCGAGCAGAAAGCCCGCATCGGTCCAATGCGGATCCATAAGATTCTTGGTCGGACTGGGGAGCGCGAGGCGCAACCTTGCCAGCCTCTCCCATGGGAAAAGCTCGCCTGGATCGTCCTTGCGTGCCGGAGCAATATCGGAATGGCCCACAACATTGCCTCGGGTGATGCGATAGCGCAGCGTGATCTGCTGGAGCAAGGGGATCAGTGCGTCGATCTGGGCAACGGGGAAGGCGCGATAGCCAAACTCATGACCCGGATTGTCGATTTCGATACCGACACTTGCCGAATTGATGTCGGTCATCCCGCGCCAAAAGGATTTTCCTGCGTGCCATGCACGCTTTTCCTCATCGACCATGCGAACAATCTGGCCATCTTCGGCAATCAGGTAATGTGCCGAGACTTTGGCTTCGGGGTCGGTGAGTCGGGCGATTGCCGAGGCCGCATCCTTCATGCCTGTATAGTGAAGGACCACCATGTTGACCGGCAAGTGTCTCTCGTCGAAATTGGGAGATGGCGTATCGATGATCGAATTCATGAGCGCTCTCCTGCCTCCTTCGCCCGCGCCGTGCGGATCGTCACGATCGCCACACCAATCATCACGATTATACCGCCGGTGACCATCTGCGAGGTGAGCTTCGTCCCGAAATAGAGCGATGATGCGATAACCGCAATCACAGGCGCGAGGAGCGTAAGCGGAACCACCGTGCTTACCGGATGCCGCTGCAGCAGGATGCTCATCGCTCCTTGCCCGATCACGGTCGAGCCCAGCGCAGAAAACAGGATCCATCCCAGGGTTGAAAGCGGAAGCGAAGGTAATCGCACGAAGCTCTCCGGTTCAAAATAGAGCGCGATCGGAAACAGCACGATACTGCCGACAAGTCCCACCCAGGCATAAATCGACAGGACGGGAGTCCCCACCAGCCGCCTCTGGATCAGCGAACAGAAGGCCCAGATCAGACAAGAGACGGCGGTCAAGGCGATTCCAAGGTGCTCGCTGGCGGCCGCTGGGTCGAAGACCAGCATCACGACTCCACCAAAAGCGAGCGCGATGCCAACGATGCGCACCTTGTGGATTTTCTCTCCGAGAAAAATGATTGCCATGATCAAAGAGAACGGCACGCCCAATTGCCCTGCAATTGCTAGCGCACTGACGTTATCCGAAACGGCGAGCGAGAAATTGATGAATATGTAAAACAGCGCTCCGGACAAAAATCCCAGAAGCAACAGTTCGCGCATCCGACCCGGAATGATCTTGAGGGCAGGCAGGCAGATGACCAATACCATCACCTGGCGGAGCCACGCGGCCGTGAGCGGCGAAACAAGGTCGACACCCATCTTTACCGCAATCAGATTCAGACCCCACATAACGTTCATGGCAGAGGCAATGAGCAAATCGCGCGCCGTCAGCCCCTCATGCACGATCGGCTTGAGCGCTCTGTCGGGAGGAGGCGTTTCCGAATTCAAATCGGTATCCAAGTCCATGCCCTCCCCTGGCCTGACGGCGCCAAATGGAGGGGAGCCAAACTATTCGGCGCGAATTGTTGCCCCAAACAGAAGAAACGGTTCAGACGGATCCGATGCCTGGATCGTCCCGCCACCCGAAGTGGCAAGCTTGTGCGCCAACCATGCAGCCGCCGCACGCGGAGCGAGCAGATCTTCGTCAACCTGGCCGAGCAACGCAAGACGGAGTTCGGGATCAAGCACAAGTCGCTCCCCTTCGGCACGGATAACAATTTCGGTAATTCCATTACGCGTTTCTGCCCCAACATCGAGCCGCCCACCGCGCACCAACGCATCCCCCGCAATCAAAGCGAGGTTGAGCAGCAGCTTGATTGCGGGCTTGGAAAGCGTTGCATCGCCGACAAGCCAGCCAAGCTGGACACGGCCGCCCGCAACGAAAACGCCTTCAATGGCGGTCTTGGCTTCGCGAGCATCAACCAGATCGCCAAATCCGCCCGCAGCGCCAAAAGCCAACCGGAAAAACTTCAGCTTGTTGGCTGATGCCCGTGCACTATCGGCAAGCAATTCAAGAACTTTGCCACGCATTTCGGGGTCATGTTCGTCCGCCAGCAGTTCGATCCCGTTGTTGAGCGCACCAACCGGGCTCAACAGATCGTGACAAAGCCTTGAACACAACAAGCTCGCAAAATCGACTGCATCCATCGCCATGACGTCAAACCCCCTGAATTGCAGCCCCATTGGCGGAAGCGTTGCACGGTTGCAAGGCGTTGAGTTTAGTCGGTGGCATCGATTTCAACGCGATCAAACGTCCCGAGACTGGTGCTTCGCCAGGCCCAGACCTGGCTGCCTGCAACTATGAGCCAAAGAAAGTTCATTCCCCAGCCGGCTTCGACATCGCGCAGCGAGGGTTTTGAAACTCCATTGGGATGCGAGTGATAGCAGCCGATCAGGCTTGGCCCGCCTGCGCGTTCGGCCTTGTGAACCGCGATCAGGGAAGAAGGATCGATCTCGAACGAATCGACGGGATTTTCTGCAATATTTTCGCATGAACGGATCATTGTAACGCTATCGGGGTTTGACCCGAATAACAGACCACACACTTCGCGCTCTGGCGTTGCGGCGGCTTCGGCCAGCAATTGCGCCTGAAGCGCCCTTGATATTCGTAAACCCATAGCCACATCCTTAGGCGATGAACAAAGGGGGTTCCAGCGTGAGCGCGACAATCGCGGCAGATATGGATGGGTGGCGCCTCGACCGCGCCCTCGCGGCACTTGTGCCGACCCTGTCGCGCGAACGCATCAAAGCGCTGATTTCGAGCGGGCAGATCATGCTGGGCGGCACACTCGCGCGCGACCCGTCTGCCAAGGCTCGCGCCGGCGCTGCCTACATACTCAACATCCCCGAACCTACGCCGTCGACCGCCGAGGCGCAGAACATTCCGCTCAATATTGTCTTCGAAGACGAGCATTTGCTCGTTCTTGATAAGCCGGCAGGCCTTGTCGTCCATCCAGCGGCCGGCAATCTTGATGGGACGCTGGTCAATGCCCTGCTCCATCATTGCGCCGGGCGCCTTTCGGGCATTGGCGGCGTCGCCCGGCCCGGCATTGTCCATCGTATAGACAAAGACACGTCGGGGTTGTTGGTTGTCGCGAAGACCGACCGTGCCCATGAAGGGTTGGCGCGACAATTTGCTGATCACAGTATCGAGCGTCGCTATCTGGCGATCGTGAACGGCTTGCCAATCCCGTCAAATGGCACGGTTGACGCGGCTCTTGCGCGTTCTCCGCAAAACCGCAAGAAAGTGGCAATCGTTGACGCTGATCGAGGCAAGAGAGCTGTAACACACTACCGCCTGCTGCAGCCCTTGAAGGGTGCTTCACTGGTCGAATGCCGGCTTGAAACGGGACGGACCCATCAGGTTCGAGTCCATATGGCCTCGATCGGACACGCGCTTCTCGGTGATCCCGTTTATGGCCGCACAAAAGCCTCACACCGCGATATTCTGAAGGATTTGAGCTTTCATCGTCAGGCGCTGCATGCGGCTGTGATCGGTTTCGTTCATCCGGTTGATCGGAAAAATTTCAGGTTCGAAAGCAAAATTCCTGATGATATGCAGAGACTGTTCAGCAAATTGATTGTATAAGAACCTCAAGTGAGCGCTGAGCCATCATGGCTGAAGCGCAGGGAGAATATGTTGAAATGGCTGCAAAATCAGTCACTGTGAAGTCGAACGTCCCCGCAACGATCCCTACTTTGGGGAGCGAGGCTGGCCTCAATCGCTATCTGGCCGAAATTCGGAAGTTTCCGCTGCTCGCGCCGGAAGAGGAATATATGCTGGCAAAGCGCTTCCAGGAACATCAGGATCCAGAAGCAGCGGCGAAGCTCGTCACCAGTCACCTTCGCCTCGTCGCCAAGATCGCGATGGGATATCGCGGCTATGGCCTGCCGGTCAACGAACTGATCTCAGAAGGCAATATAGGCCTTATGCAAGGCGTGAAGAAATTCGAGCCTGATAGGGGCTTCCGTCTGGCCACCTATGCGATGTGGTGGATCAAGGCCTCGATCCAGGAATTCATCCTGCGTTCGTGGAGTCTGGTGAAGATCGGCACAACCGCTGCGCAAAAGAAATTATTCTTCAATCTCAGGCGGATGAAGAGCAATCTTGCCGCGTTCGAGGATGGCGACATGCGCCCCGAAGACGTGAAGAAGATTGCCAAGGATCTGGGCGTGACCGAGGCCGAAGTCATCTCGATGAACCGCCGCATGCTCAATGGCGGTGATACATCGCTGAACGTCTCGCTCAACGAAGACGGCGATGGCCAGTGGCAGGATATTCTCCCCGATCACGGCCCGTTGCAGGACGAAGCCTTTGCCGAGGCCGAAGAGCGCGTGGTGCGCCATGCCCTGCTGGTCGAGGCGATGACCGCCTTGAACGAGCGGGAGCAGAACATCCTGACCGAACGTCGCCTTGTCGAAGAGCCCAAGACACTCGAAGAACTGAGCCAAACCCACGGCGTGAGCCGTGAAAGAGTTCGCCAGATCGAGGTTCGGGCGTTCGAAAAGCTGCAAAAAGCGATGATGCAGATCGCGGGAGAGAAGCGGCTTTTGCCAGTCTGACTTTCGAAGGTTGGGCACTCTGGATGCAAACCTTGTCCGGCGACCCTTGAGCCGTCTAAGGGTGCAGCATGGCCGCACGCAGAAACCGTAATTTCTTTTATCGCGTGGGTTGGGCGATCGGTCGGGGACTCTTGTATTTCGTCGTTGGCTCGATCCTTTGGGTTATTGTTTACAAATTCGTGCCTCCACCGATCACGCTCACAATGATGGGAGACGTGCTGTCCGGTCATAGTCTCCATAAAGACTGGATGAGTCTTTCGGCGATGGATCCAAACATGGCCCGAGCGGCCATAGCGGGTGAGGATGGCAAGTTCTGCACACACAGTGGGTTCGATCGCGAGGCGATCTTGAAAGCTGCAAATCGCAACGCCCGCGGCGGTCGCATTCGTGGTGGATCCACCATCAGTCAGCAGACTGCGAAAAACGCATTTCTTTGGCAAGGTGGAGGCTTCTTCCGCAAGGGTCTGGAAGCATGGTTTACTATTTTGATCGAAACGGTCTGGGGCAAGCGCCGGATCATGGAAGTCTACCTCAATATCGCGGAAACCGGGATTGGAACCTATGGCGCCAACGCGGGCGCACAGCGCTATTTCGGACACGATGCGAGCGACCTTTCACCCACTGAAGCCGCGCGCATTGCCGCGATCCTGCCTTTACCCAAAAAGCGCGATGCCGTTGCCCCAAAGGGTTTCACCCGCCGTCATGGCAACCGGCTGGCGGCCAATGTCGGGGTGGTCAGGCGCGACGCTCTGGACGCGTGCTTGAGATAAATTAGAAGGGCAGCTTGAACCCCGGGGGAAGCGGGATGCCACTTGTCATCTTGCTCATTTCTTCGTTTGAAACTGCGTCAGCCTTTGTACGGGCATCATTGATGGCTGCAGTGACGAGATCCTCGACGATTTGTTTTTCAGATGGGCTGAGCAGACTTTCGTCAATCACCACGCCAAGAATGCGGCCCTTTGCCGTCGCACGAATTTTTACGAGTCCGCCACCGGCCGCACCTTCAACTTCGATCGAATCGAGATTGGCCTGCGCCTGCCCCATTTGTTCCTGAACATTCTGCGCCATTTTAAGGATGTCATCGAGCGACTTCATACAATCAAACTCCGCTGGTCTTCGCATTCAAAATCAATCAGTTCGGCGTCGGGAAACGCGTCAAATGCGGCCTTTATCACCGGATCAGCAAGAATGGCATCGCGGGCTTCATTTTCGCGTTGCCGATCCTGATCGAGAAGAGACGGTTCCCCACTCTTGTCCGTCAGTTCGATTTGCCAGGCCGCGCCCGTCAGGTGCTTCAAGGCTAACGCCAGGTCACGGACAAAATCTGCGGCCAGAGGCTTGACCACCTTCAATGCCAATTCTGGCGGCGCGTACCGCACCAACCCCGTAAAATCGTGGAGCTGCTGACCCAAATGGGGCTTGCCATTGGTTTCAAGCAATCTGATCAGGTCCGGAAAATGAACAGGAATGGGGAGCAGTGCGGAGACAGGCCCGACACCTTGATCCGGCGCCCCCTGTCCTGGCACGGTAATCACGTCTCCAGCGTCAAGCTTTCGTACCATTTCACTCGGGTCGGGCAATTGGCTGGCATGAACGAAGCGGAGCAGCGCCATGTCTGCCGCTTCAGCAGGATGTGCCGCGCGCATCACTTCATCGTGACCTTTTAGCAGCAACTGCCAAATGCGATGCAGCAGCGCAAAGGACAGGCTCGACGCCCACCCCTCAAGCGCGTCTCGTTCTTCCAGCGATTGTGTAGCATCGACCGGCGCGCCGACTTTTACCAATGTCGTCCGGTGAGTCAGTTCGAGCAGACCACGTAAAACCGATCCCGACTCCACACCCAGATCGCGCTGATCCTGCAAGGCCGAGAGCGCTCCGGCACCATCGCCAGCAAGCAACATTCCGTAAAGGCGACGGATGGCACCGCGATCCGACAGGCCAAGCATCTCGCGCACTTGCGAGCCGGTTACTTCCGCGTCACCTTCAAGCGATGCATGGGCAATCGCTTGATCCAGAATCGAGAGTCCATCGCGGACCGAGCCTTCGGCTGCTCGTGCAATGAGGGCGAGCGCTTCGTCTTCCGCCCTCAAGCCTTCAGCTTGAACGATCGCGCCAAAGTGCTTTGCCAGCTTGTCAGCAGAAATGCGCCGCAGGTCGAACCTCTGGCACCTTGACAATACCGTCACCGGCACCTTGTTGACTTCGGTTGTCGCAAACAGGAATTTCACATGCGGCGGCGGTTCTTCCAATGTTTTGAGGAGCGCATTGAAGGCGTTTTTTGACAGCATGTGAACTTCGTCAATTATGTAGACCTTGAAGCGCGCCGAAACTGCAGAATAGCGCACCGCCTCGATGATCTCGCGGACATCGTCCACGCCGGTGTTGGATGCCGCGTCCATCTCGACGACATCCATGTGCCGCCCTTCAGCAATGGACACGCAGGCATCGCACACGCCGCAGGGATCGATCGTCGGCCCTTTTTCGCAATTGAGCGCCTTGGCGATCAGTCGTGCGGTCGAGGTTTTCCCGACCCCACGCACACCCGTCAGCAGGAACGCATGCGCCAACCGGTCGCGCTTGATCGCATTGCCCAAGGTTGTGACCATCGCATCCTGGCCGATCAACTCGGAAAAACGTTGTGGCCGATATTTGCGGGCAAGCACGCGATAGGCGACCGCAGGCGTCGGCTGCGGTGGTTCACCAAGATCGAATGATTCTGACATAGGCTACTCTATGCATAGAGAGGGTCATTGTCGAAAGGGGAAAGTAGGAGCCGGACGACCCGATGCGAATTCGTTGTGGCTGCTTCCTTCCGGATCTGACCAGGTTGGCGAGTACACCGTCCGCCCGACTCCCGGCAGGGCAGATAGGCGTGACCCCCATGAAAATCAACGTCCTTGCATGTTCCGGCTTTCAGGCGGGACGCGCACAGTGAGTCCATCAAGAGCCTCGGTGAGCAATATCTGGCAGGAAAGTCGGCTGTGACGCGTTGCGCTAGCCGCAAGATCGAGCATGTCTTCCTCTTCTTCGCGCGCCTTGGGTAACTTTGGAAACCATTCCGCATTGATAATAACATGGCAGGTCGAACAGGCCATTTGCCCTTCGCATGTTCCTTCAAGCGGCTGGCCGATCGACTGACCGAGTTCGAGGAGCGTCGTTCCCGGTTCGCCATAGGCATCGCTGACCGTCAATCCATCTGCGCTTTGGAAGCGGACAAGGATCATGCTGGCAACACTTGCTGGCGTTCGGCTGCGGCAAAGATAAGGCCGAGCGCTTCGCGAAGTTTTGCCGGAGTCGTGTATCGACCAAAGCCGAGCCGAATGCTCGATCGCGCCTCTGAGTCAGACAGTCCCAGCGCGCGCAGGACGTGGCTCGGTCGGCCAGAACCACTGGCACAGGCCGAACCCGCCGAGAAAGCGACACTGCGGACTTCGGAAATCAGTCGCGGAGCATCCAGGCCATCGCGCCGCAAATTCAAGTTTCCCCGATATCTGTGCTCCGTTGACCCATTCACGATCCAGCCCTCTGGCAGCATGTCCATTGCAAGCTGCCAAAGCATTTCAACATGTGCCGCGTCTTTTCCGAGGTTCTGCCGGGCAATCTTCGCCGCCGCACCGAAACCTGCACACAAGGCCGGCGATAGCGTTCCGGAGCGCAACCCGCCTTCCTGCCCGCCGCCAAAAATCAACGGGGTTATCTTGATTCCGTCGCGCACCCACAACGCGCCAATCCCTTTTGGACCGTGGAT
>JANLST010000291.1:0-3234 GCA_031362505.1 Sphingomonadales bacterium | reverse complement strand
TCCGGCCCTGTCCCCGTTACAACCCGGCCTTTCGAGGCCTTTGCAAAAAGACGCGCTGTCTTGACCAATTGGTCGGCAGTGATGCCAGCCCGCTCTGCTGCCACTTCGGGCTCGTAATCCTTGACGGCATCGGCGAGCGCTTCGAAGCCGTCGACGTGCGCCGCAACAAAATTGCGATCATAAAGCCCTTCCTTGATGATCACATGCAGCATTCCGCCGAGCAGGGCAGGGTCTTCTCCCGGCTTCACCTGTAGATAAATGTCTGCCAGCGAGCCAATGTCGCTTTCGCGCGGATCAGCGACAATCACTTTCAATCCGCGCGCCTTTGCGTCACGCAATCGACGCGATGGGGAGAAGGGCGGCAGTCCCCCTGAAGGCGAATAGTGCGAGACCAGCGGATTGTTGCCAACGAACATGACGACGTCCGACTCTTCAAAATTGTTCGGGCCGCCCATCCACTGGCCATAACGGGCTGTCGTGAAGACCTTGGCGGGCTGATCTACCGTGACGCTGGTGTAATAGTTGCGCGTCCCGATCGCCTGGGCGAGCGCGAACGAGGTGCCGAGCACAGCGCTATTCTGGAACGCGTTCGTGCCGCAATAGAGGGCGATGCTGTGCGGACCATGTTCGCCAACGATCTGCTTCATCTGTGCGGCCACTTTGGCCAAGGCATCGGCTGTTGAAATTACCACAAACTGGCCGTCGCGTCGGATCAACGGCTTGACGATACGCTCCGGAAGATTGTGCATATCGGGCATCTGGCGCCCCTTGACGCATGTATAGCCGCCGAACATCTCGTTATCGGTATCGCCGCGAACATTGACGATCTTGTCATCCTTGACATCGACCAACATGGCACAACTTGCATGGCAAAACCGGCAGAATGTGCGGAGTGTTTTCTGGCCCATCGTCGATCTCCTGTTTGAGTCCTCACGCTATCAAATATGCCATAGTCGAGACACTGGCTATAAAGATGGGGCGCGCTGACTTATTCGGGAGATGGGCGATCTCCGGCCCATCGACAAGCGCAGCCGACTTTTCGGTGCCGGCGGATATTGGTGACCCCTACGGGAATCGAACCCGTGTTTCAGCCGTGAGAGGGCCGCGTCCTAACCGCTAGACGAAGGGGCCTTTAAGGGCGCGGCGGGCTTATGCCGGGCAGGGTCACGCGTCAAGGCTGATGCAGTGGGCGGCGTAAACAAACCCAGGACAAGAAGGATCGGGAAAAATGTTCGGAACAGGGTACGGAATGCGCTGAAGCCTCAGGCCGCAGCCCGGCGATCTGCCATTTCGTCGTTGAGCATCTCGGCGAGCAAAAAGGCGAGCTCGAGCGACTGCCCTGCATTCAACCGCGGATCGCAATGAGTGTGATAGCGGTCAGAAAGGCTCTGCTCCGAAACGTCCATCGCGCCGCCGGTGCATTCGGTAACATTCTGGCCGGTCATCTCGATATGGATCCCGCCACTATGTGTTCCTTCGGCCCGGTGGACGGCAAAGAATCCCCGCACTTCTGCAAGAATGCGCTCAAACGGGCGGGTCTTGTAGCCATTGGCAGCCTTTACGACATTGCCGTGCATCGGATCGCATGACCAGACGACAGGGTGTCCTTCAGCCTTCACCGCGCGAACAAGTGCTGGAAGATGTGCCTCGATCTTTTCATGGCCAAATCGCGTGATGAGCGTCATCCGGCCAGCGACGCGTTTCGGGTTCAGCGTATCCAGCAACCGCAACAGCATTTCGGGTTCGAGGCTGGGGCCGCATTTCATGCCGATGGGATTGCCGATACCACGCAGGTATTCGACATGGGCCGATCCGTCGAACCGGGTACGATCTCCGATCCAGAGCATGTGTGCCGACGTGTCGTACCAATCGCCGGTCAAGGAATCCTGTCGCGTCAATGCTTGCTCATAAGGCAGGAGCAACGCTTCATGGCTGGTATAGAATTGCGTGCCTTTGAGTTGGGGCACCGTGTCCGGATTGATCCCGCACGCTGCCATGAAGTCCAGCGCTTCTCCGATCCTGTCCGCCACATCCTTGAACTTCTTGGTCCAGGGTGAACGGCCCATGAAATCATGTGTCCACGCGTGAACCTGATGGAGGTTGGCATAGCCGCCACCTGCGAATGCGCGCAGGAGGTTGAGTGTGGATGCAGCTTGTGAATAGGCCTTGATCATGCGCTCAGGATCAGGCGTGCGTCCGGCGGCGTCGAACTCGATGTCGTTGATGATGTCGCCGCGATAGGAGGGCAGCGATACGCCGCCAATCTCTTCTGTATCGCCGGAACGGGGCTTGGCGAACTGGCCGGCCATCCGACCGAGCTTTATGGTTGGCAATTTGGACGCGAAAGTGAGCACGACTGCCATCTGCAAAAGGACACGAAATGTGTCACGGATATTGTTCGGATGGAATTCTGCAAATGACTCCGCACAATCGCCGCCCTGAAGGAGGAAGGCTTTGCCCTCTGCCACTTTGGCAAGGTCAGATGTCAGGTCGCGGGCTTCACCCGCAAAAACGAGTGGCGGAAAATTGCCCAGTGATGCGGTCGCACGATCGAGCGCTGCCCTATCCGGATAGACAGGCATCTGGCGGGCTTCATGCGCCTTCCAGCTTTCGGGAGTCCAATTCTGTTTCATAGGTGCTGCGCCTTGGGCAAAGTTGCAATGAAACGCAAGGAATTCGCGCTTTTATTGCTCCAAGTCACGCTTTTCCAACGCCAGCGTCCAGATGTGCAGTGCGCGTCAAATTGAAACCGGGCGGAATGCATTGGAAAATCGAAAACGTCCGCTCAATCATTTCCTTGCGCAGTTTCAGCGGGGTTCGTTCATATTTGGGCAACCATTTAAGCGCAACAGCCGTTAGGGACTGCTTAAGAAATTGACCCCAAGCTCATCCAAACAACCGAAACAAGGGTAGCTGCGGTCATGAGCAAGACCAATTTGAAATCTGGAACCTCGAAGCGTGCCGTTGCGATAACGACTGTCATCGTTATTGCGTCGATCGCAATGGTGGCAGAAGCGCGGCGGCGGCGCTACTTGCCGCCACCGCCACCGCCGGCGGTGGCGGTCGTGGAACCAATTCCTGCACCGACGCCAGCGCCTGCACCTGCACCTGCGCCTGTGCCGTCACCGGGTGGTGATCCGATGGGAGTTCAGCTTCCTGCGATTGCGAGCAACTTCGATGTGAATGCCGAACTTGTTCCAGCTTGGGGAACAGGCGCGATCCCGGCGAGTGCGG
>JANLST010000453.1:0-3834 GCA_031362505.1 Sphingomonadales bacterium | reverse complement strand
AATGCCTTTGACAAGCGTGGCGAGTTGAACCGGACGGTTGCCTGCTCAGTCGGTCTATGCGCGCCCTTTGTCCGGTCTCTCCCAATCAAGCCACAGGTTTTAGGGATGAAGATCGGCACGCGATTCTGAGCGCTGATGAGCACGCTTCAACTTTGAAGCGCCTTGTTTGGATTTATGCACCGTCCGCGCACCCCGGCATCGTCAACGCCGAGTTCAACTCTTTGGCGGAGGTGCTACGCTGATCTTGACGGTTTCGCCGGAGTTCCCCGGGAAGCCGGTAAAGATTGCCTCAACAAGATTGGGCACGAGATAGGTCAGATTGTCATCGCGCGAAACGGCTTTGGCGTTCCCTTCGAAGACGCGTTGGCCATCGGCTTTGCGATTGATGACCATGTTGATGTTGCTCGTATACACGGTGTAGCTCTCAACCTGGTCGAAACCCGATCCGAAAAGGAACGGATCGTTAAAGCCGTAAATGAACCCGCGGCGGCCATATGGGCCATAAAACGGATAATTTGACGCATAATAATAACGCCCAAAACCGGGGCCGAAAAACGGATCATAGCCAAAACCGCCGCCAGGAACCGAACGGATCTTTTCCTTCCCGTTGTCGACGGCATAATCGAAGCTGACGATCAGGCTGGCGCCGTCGGGGCTGGTCGCAGGTTGATATCCGAGCGCTGACAGTTTTGCGCCGACGAGACCGGCATATTGCGAGAATTCGAGACTGCCTTCCAGTTTGGGATTGTCTGCCTTGACGAAATAGCTCTGACCCTGCGGCGCCGGCATCATTTGAAAGCGGTTAACCTGCGCCTTGAATGGCGTTGCGGCACATGCAGACAAGGCGACCAACGCCAGCGGAGCTGCAAAACGGGCAATCAGATTGAAGCGCAACATTTCTCTAGCCTTTCGAACACGACTCGGGCCCAAAGACCCTAACACTCCTCGCGAGTATCTGCGAGCCGTGCTTAACGACGGTTGAATGACCATTGGCTTGTCCGTTCCTGCCTTAGCGATTTTTCAGGATACGCCATCTTGAACGGCAAGCCGCGTTCTGAGGATATTGGACGTTACCGCATGCACCAAATCGGAATCTTCCAAATTCTGTGTCATTTGTGTCATAGTAGAGACCAAAAAGCTGTGGTTTGGGGCGATCGCGATTGACCAACGCCTCCAACTGAATCAAAGTTACAAAAATAATTCTGTCAGGGAGTTAAATCATGAATTTTCAGGCTCTTCCCGCACGTCGGCAAGCAATCCTCGCGCTGCTCGGCTCGACCATGCTCGTGACATCGCCAGCCTTTGCGCAAGTCGCTGCTGATGAAGCCGTCGATTCGAGCGATGAAATCATCGTCACCGCACAAAAGCGTGAGGAGAATCTGCAGAATGTCCCGATCAGCATTCAGGCGCTGAGCACCAAGAAGCTCGATCAGCTCAATGTTGCCGATTTCAACGATTTTGCTGCCTTGTTGCCAAGCGTCGCCTTCCAAACGGCCAGCCCGGGCTCTGCCAGAATCTACATGCGCGGTGTGGCGTCGGGTGGAGATGGTAATCACTCTGGCTCGCTGCCCAGCGTGGGCGTCTATCTCGACGAGCAGCCTGTCACAACCATCATCGGTGCGCTCGATGTGCATATATATGACATTGCCCGGATCGAGTCGCTGGCGGGACCGCAAGGCACGCTATACGGCGCGTCTTCAGAGGCCGGAACGATCCGCATCATCACTAACAAGCCTTCGACCGATGGGTTTGAAGGCCGTGTCGATGGCGAGGTCAATTCGGTCGCGCATGGCGGCATCGGCGGTAAGCTTGAGGGAATGATCAACGCTCCGATAAGCGACAATGCCGCCGTTCGATTGGTCGGCTGGTATCAGCATGATGCGGGCTATATCGATAATATCCCGGGCAGTCGCTCCTTCCTTCCCGTTCCAGGCGGCATCACAGTCAACAACAGTGCCTCCGTGAAGAACAATATAAATGAAGTTGACACCTATGGGGGCCGGGCCGCGCTCAAGATTGATCTTGACGACAATTGGACCATCACGCCAGCAGTCGCCGGTCAGATCCAGAAATCAAAGGGCCGGTTCGGATTCGACGAGTCAATCGGTGATCTTAAGGTTCAGACGTTTTCGCCCGAAAGCGCTCGGGATCGATTTATTCAAGCCGCGCTCACCATTCAGGGCAAGCTTGCAAACTGGGATCTTACTTATGCCGGAGCTTATCTCAATCGCAAGATAAACGCCCGAACGGACTATATAGATTACGCCGAAGCTTATGACTCGCTTTACGCGAGCTATGGCGGGATCGCCGGCTATTTCTCGTTCATCAACGATGCCGGGGCAACCATAAACCCGACCCAGATCATTGTTGGCGAAGACAAGATCACAAAGCTGAGCCAGGAATTCCGGGTTGCCTCGCCGCAGGAAAATCGCTTCAGGGTTGTCTCGGGGCTTTTTTATCAACGTCAGACCCACGGCATTCATCAGGATTATCAGGTCACCGGCCTTGCGGCGAACCGTTCGGTAAATGGAATTCCCGGGACATTGTGGCTGACACAACAGGATCGTGTAGATCGCGACTATGCTGTATTTGGCGAGGCCAGCTTCGATATCATGCCAACGCTGACATTAACGGCGGGCGGGCGGGGCTTTATTTATGACAACACGCTTGTTGGCTTTTTCGGCTTTGGGTCTCCAAGCGCGGTTGGCGGCCCCGGCGTGGGCCGCTGTTACCTTGATGCTTCTGGCGCTTTGCTGCCACCGCTCGTCAAGGGTTCGCCGTGCACGAACTTGGCGACGCAAACGTCTGACTTCCAGCTTCGCCCAAAAAGTTCGAGGGGATCGGGATTCACCCATCGCCTAAACTTGACCTGGAAGCCTTCGGATTCGGTGCTTCTATATGGCACATGGTCTCGTGGTTTTCGTCCGGGTGGCATCAATCGCCGCGCCGGACTCGATCCATATGGCGCTGACTATCTGACCAATTATGAAGTCGGTTTCAAAACCACCTTGTTCGATCGCAAGGTGCGCTTCAACGGTGCCTTGTTCATGCAGGACTGGTCAAAGTTCCAGTTTGCCTTCCTCGGCCAAAACAGCTTTACGCAAATCCAGAATGGCCCGGACGCGAGGATCAAGGGCATCGAGGCCGATATCAATTGGCAAGCAGTTGATGGTCTGACGATTTCGGGAAGCGCCGCCTATACGGATGCCAAGACCCGGACGTTCCTGTGCAAGGCCAAGGATACGCAGCCGGACTGTTCAACGCCGGGCAACGCGGTGCTGGCTCCCAAAGGAACGCGCCTGCCGATCACGCCAAAGTTCAAGGCGAACGCTACAGTGCGATATTCCTGGGAAATGGGATCGATCAAGCCTTTCGTGCAAGGGTTTGTGGCACATCAGGGATCTGCATCGTCGGATATCCGGATTGCGGATGCAGCAGCGCTGGGTCGGATCAAGGGCTTTACGACCGCTAACTTCGATGTCGGTGCTGAATTTGGGAACTACACGATTGAGCTTTTCATCGACAATGCGTTCGACGAACGCGCGCAGATTTCGCGCTATGAACAGTGCAGCGTTTGCACCCAGCGAAATTATGTCGTTGTGAGCACGCCCCGCACAATCGGTCTGAAGATCGGCACAAAGTTCTAGTGATTATTCCCCTCCCGCTTGCGGGAGGGGACCATGATGGGCAAGGTGGGCCCGTCAATGCAGATTTCTGACCACTCCACGCAAAACGCACCCGGAAAGCTCGGCTTCTGGATGTGCGTTGCGCTGGTCATGGGCAACATGATCGGGTCTGGCGTGTTCCTCCTACCGGCAAGCCTTGCGCCCTTCG
>JANLST010000446.1:0-2266 GCA_031362505.1 Sphingomonadales bacterium | reverse complement strand
CCATGATGTCGCTCAGGCACTCGGTGCCGGATACTCCTACTCGGATGAGGCTGGCGAAACGGCGGCCATCGTAAAGCTCACCCGTGTGGCGCTGCTGGCGCCCGCACTTGCAGTGGTGGCGCTGATTTTTCCCGCAGAAGTCGGGCAGAAGCGCGATAGGATCGGGCTTCCCTGGTTCGTGGCGGGCTTTCTCATGCTCGGTGCGGTAAACTCTTTTGTATCGCTTCCGCTGGAGATCGGAGGCTGGGCAAAAACGGCTACTCAATCTCTTCTTCTTTTGGCGGTGACCGCGACCGGAATCCGTTCTCCGATGCATTTGCTGCTGAATCAGGGCTGGCGTAGCGCGATTCCGGTTATCGCTGCCACGCTCATCGCGTTCGGGCTGAGTCTTGCCGGCGCCTTGTTGATCGCCTGATCTGAGTTATTTGTTCATTTGATGTGATTCTTTCCATTGACACTAACATTACAATGTGAAATTATCGCTTTATGAGCACACAACTGATCGAAAAACTCCGCCGACTCGTCACCGAAGGGGGCATGTCTCGTTCCGGGCTTGCCCGCGCGGCTGGACTTCACGCCAATACGTTACGTGATCTCGAAGATAGGGATTGGAATCCGACGGCCGAAACATTGCGCAAGCTGGAGATGTTCCTTTTTTCAAACGACGATAGCCCCACTCTGGTCCCGATTGAGGAGATCATCGAGGAGGCCCGCAATGGCCGGATGTTTATCCTTGTCGATGATGAGGATCGCGAAAATGAGGGAGACCTGATCATTCCGGCGCAGATGGCCACGCCGGACGCGATCAATTTCATGGCAACGCATGGGCGTGGCCTGATATGTTTGACGCTGACCAAGTCGCGCGTTGACCAGCTTGGTCTTGATCTGATGAGTCGAGCCAACGGAACACGTCATGAAACCGCGTTCACAACGTCGATCGAAGCCCGGGAAGGCGTGACGACCGGCATCTCGGCCGCTGACCGTGCACGAACCGTATCCGTGGCCATTGATGCGTCCAAGGGCAAGGAGGACATCGTTACGCCGGGTCACGTATTCCCGTTGATAGCGCGCGATGGCGGCGTTCTCGTGCGGGCGGGCCACACCGAAGCCGCAGTCGATATTTCCCGGCTCGCGGGCCTCAATCCATCGGGCGTGATCTGCGAGATCATGAAGGACGATGGCACGATGGCAAGGATGGACGATCTGGTGGCCTTTGCGCGGCTACACAGCCTCAAAATGGGGACGATCCGGGATTTGATCGCCTATCGCCGGCGGCATGACCATCTGGTCGAATGTCTTGCTGAAACGCCATTCACGTCTGACTATGGAGGTGACTGGCGGTTGCTCAACTATGTCAATCGTGTCGATGGCAGCCAACACCTCGTATTGCAGAAGGGCAAGGTTCGTGCAGACGAACCCACGCTTGTCCGCATGCACAGCATCTCGATCTTCTCAGATACTCTGGGACAGCCCGGCCCGCGCAAGCGCCTCCTTCAACGCTGCATGCATGAGGTCGGCAGCGTGGGCGCGGGCGTCATCGTGCTGCTAATGCCGCAGCCGGAAGGCGGGCTGACAATGATGGTTCAATCCGGTGGCAAGACGCCCGAAATGGACCTCCGCAACTATGGCATCGGCGCCCAGATCCTGGCCGATCTCGGTATTCACGACATGATCCTGCTCACGAACGCACACCGCAATATAGTCGCGCTCGATGGTTATGGGATCAATGTTGTTGGCGAGCGGCTTATTCCGGAGGGCGATTGACCACGATCTGATCGATCAGGCATCGGAAAGGCTAGAGGAGAAGCGCCCAAGCCGCCTAGTTCTCGTCGAACCATTCCAGCCATTGAGTCGTATCGACCCTTTGCTCGGCTTTTCTGCCGGTTGCCGATAACATATGGGTTCGGATGTCCATTTCGGGATCCACAGGAGAGACGATCTCATAGACGCGATCATATTCGCTGTGCTGCACCTTCCAGCCATCGGACGTGCGTACATACTGATCATGATAGAGCGCCGTTCCGATGGTGTCCTCATTACGCGCCGGATTGATGAAGCGATCCTCCAGATACCAGGTGCCTTTGGCAGTATCGGCTCCCGTGAACTGGATTTCGGGCGAATGGCCGTGATGCTGGGCAATGATGTCACTGTTGAAAGTTGAGGCGATGAAGGCGACCATGTTGTCACGGCCCTTGACCTGGAGCCGATATCCACCGCCGCGTAGGTCAATTGTCACGTCATCGGCAAAAACCGTCGCGAGTTCGGT
>JANLST010000436.1:0-1950 GCA_031362505.1 Sphingomonadales bacterium | reverse complement strand
AAGAGCCGAGGTGAGTCGATACAGCAACCCGATCCTGCGCGTCGTGCCGCAGCACCGCGATATCAACTCGAATGGCCATATTTTCGGCGGCTGGGTGCTGTCCCAGATGGATATTGCGGGCGGTATCATTGCGAGCAATGTTTGTCAGGGCGCCTGTGCGACTGTGGCCATCGAAGCGATGGAGTTCATTGCACCGATCCTCGTGCGCGATGTGATCTCGATCTACGGCGAAGTCGTGCGGCGGGGCCGGACATCCATGGCGATCAAGCTCGAAGTTGTCGCAACACGCGATCGCGGCGCAAGCGACGTGAAAGTGACGGAAGGCTTGTTCACCTTCGTCGCGCTTGATGAAAATCACCGGCCGAGGCCATTGCCTCCAGCTTGATCAGAGGCGAGATGCCAGCTTGTTGGCGGCCCATAGAGCAGCAATGCCAAACGGCACAAAGACCAGGAAAACATAGGGCCCGACGCGGACGGCCAGATCCGGGTCGACTCCGTCGCGGAACCCCAATGCCGCAGCCATCGCACCAGTCCCGGCCGAACCGAACGCTCCGCCAATCAACTGGGCTGTCGGAATGGCACTAGAACCTGCATCCCGTTCATCATCATCGAGGCCGGCGATGATTGCCTTGGCGATGAAGGCCCAACAAAGCCCGAAGCCCGATCCGAGCATAACCATGGTAACGGCCACGGTAATTGGAGACGCACGGGGCACGGCCCAGCTCCCGAAAACCATGCTGATCAGAATGATTGCGACACCAAGCCTTAGCCAGACAGCGTCATGGCCAGCGCCGCCGCGCGAGACAAGCAGCGCGGTCACCGTCCAGCCAGCAGCAATACCGCCTACAATGAATCCTGCTAAAAGCGGGGACAAGCCGTGGATCGATTGGAGAAAAGCGGCACCATAAACGCTGAAACCAATTGCTGTTGCTTCAGCTGCAAAGATAACAAAATAGCCCTGCCCGGCAGACGTACTCAGATTGCCGGCATTGCGGGGAAGCAGGCGGACTGCTGCGGAACGATCGATCCATAAAAGAGCAAGAAAACCGACAGCACTTGCGATAACGAACGTGACCGCAATCGACGTATCAGTGACCAGCGCAGCCGAACCCAGCGACGTCACCGATGTTGTGAGGACGACCAGCTGTCGAACCGGAACGCCTTTCGGCACCTCCCCTGCCCCATCGGGAGCGGAGAATATGCGAATAAATCCCGCAAAAACGATGGCCTGTGCCGCGAAAATCCAGAACAGGGTGCGCCAATGCTCGCCATGTGCAAATAGTCCGCCCAGCAATGGACCAAGCAGAGTCGCGATGCCCCATACCGCTGAAATCGCACCAAACACCGCCGGCCAGACCCGCTCGGGGAAATTGTTCGGGATGGCGATGTAACAAAGGGCCACAATCGCACCAGCGCCAACGCCCTGCACGAAACGTCCGACGACGAACAATGGCATATTCGGCGCAAGCGCCCCCAACAAGCAGCCCAAGCAATAGACCAACGCAAAAAATATGGTCATTCGGCGCAAGCCGAAATCAACCGCCAGACGGGCCGCACAGGCGCTTGCCATGATCGATCCGACCAGAAACGCGGCCACCGTCCAGCCGAACCATTCATAGCCGCCAATGGCGCGCGCAACGCTTGGCATGATCGTCACGGTTACCAGCGTGTCGGCCGCATTGAGCCACATACCAAGGCACATCAATGCCAGCAGCGATGCATTATGGGCCGAACGGAGTTCGGTCCAAGGGTTGGCAGTCGTCATGACGGCTGCCTTAGGTCAGCGGCGCTCAAAGAAAAACCCCACCGGATCGCTCCGGCGGGGTTGTTCGATTTCATCGGCATGAACAGGGCTTATTCGGCCCCGTCCTCCACAGTCTCTGGCGTATGAATAACCGCCGCCAGGGCATCGTCGCCAGTATCGGCTTCGATTGGCTGGCGCAGTTCGGC
>JANLST010000433.1:0-7988 GCA_031362505.1 Sphingomonadales bacterium | reverse complement strand
CTTCTGGGCAGCGCGGCTGGTCACGCTCAAGCACATGATCGAAGAGGAGAATGGCAATGGCGGGCTTTGAACTGAAGCATGGTTATGACCTGGACTTGAGCCCCGTGGAAGGCTTCGCACTGATCGCGACCACCGATGGGCTCTCGCGTTGGTTTGCAGAAGAAATCTCACTCGATCCGCGAGAAGGTGGATCGTTCACATTTGCCGGGCGCGGTGCCTATCGGCCAACGTCGACCCGCGTCGCACGATTAGAACCGGATAGTGTGTTCAGCTTTGAATGGCCGCTCCATGGCGTTAACGGTTCTGTCCAGCTGACGATCACTCCCAAGACTGAGGCCGAGAAGTGCCGTGCCCAAGTGGTGTGCAGTTTCCCGGAGGCGCTCCCGATCCCGCGCGGGTTCGAACTGGCAGATGACCTCTGGCGTTTCTGGATGGGCAATTTGAAGATGGCTTCGGCTGGTGGCGAAGGCACATTTTTCCCCGATTTCAGTGACCCCAAACCCGAAGTCCGCCAATCGATCCTGATCAATGCACCGCGCAACCGGGTCTTTCGTGCGCTTGTCGTGCCTGAAGTAATCGCCAAGTGGGCAGGCGGTGAACCCATAATCGAACCGCATGTCGGCGGACGCTATTCCTATGGATGGGTCTACGAAGTTGCCGGAAAAAAAGTTGATGGTGGCCCGACCCGGATCATCGAGATTGTCGAGAATGAACGCCTCGTGACCGACTGGCCCGACTGGCGCGGTGATTCAGGAAATAACGGCCAGAAGATCACTTGGCTACTTGCCGACGAGGGCCCCGGCACGAGATTGACGCTGATCCACGACGGTTTTAGCCGAACCTCGGATGTCGGCGATTATCCGTTCGGCTGGGCCGATTACTTGGGGGCCGTCAAAGGAGTGGCGGAGGACCCCGTCTAGACCGACTCCATCACAAGCCACATTCCCCCCTTTGGCCTCAGCGTCACCGTGCCCATTGGATGCGGTGTAAAACCGGCAGGCAAGTTGAAACGCCGTGCGGCCAGCCAATATGCCAGAATGATCAGCGCCTCGGTCACTGCAAAGCGCGCACCGACACAGACCCGCGGACCGCCGCCGAATGGCATGTATTGGAACTTGTGCAGCTTGGCCTTGGCTTCGGGCGCAAAGCGGCTGTGATCAAAACTGTCCGGATTGTGCCACAGCTTGCGGTGGCGGTGCATGACCCAGGGCCAAAGCGATATGAGATCGCCAGGCGCAATTTCGGCATCGCCAAGCCGGTCGGCGGCTTGCGCTTCGCGATCGAAGCGCGGCGCTGGTGGATAGAGCCGCATCGATTCATCCAGGATCTGGCGCAGCAGCGGCAAACGATCAGCGAGCGTTGTAACGTCGCCATCAAGAGCGGCCAACGCCTCCGCACGCGCTTCGTCCTGCAGTTCTGGCTGGGCCGCAAGGAGGTATATTGTCCAGGCCAGCGCATTGGCCGTGGTTTCATGCCCGGCGACGTAGAAAGTAATCGCATTGTCGACCGACAGCGCTTCGGCCTCCGCTGCTGGAAACTGCTCGTAGAGAGCGCGGATCAAACCGCCGAAAAAGTCATCCGCGCCACCCGACGGTCCGCGTTCGCGAACCATCTCGGTCAAGGTATTGCGGAGATAGGTACGCCCCCTGCGCGCCCGCGCCATCATTGGCGTCAGGTCAAGGTTCTGAAGCCCCAAAATGGTTAAAATTCGGGCCTGTCCGCTCGCCATGACAAGGTTTTCGATGTGCTGTCCGGCCGCGCGCGCGGTTAACCGTGAATCGCTGGAGAAAAGAGTGTCGGCAATGATCTGCATTGTGGCGTCGGTTGCAGCACGTGCCATGTCGACCCGAAGGGTGCCTCGAAGCCAGCCGTCTGTCTGCCGAGCGGCAACATGCGAAATGGCGCCTGTCATCTTTGCAACGGCACCCGGAGCAAATGTAGGCGCCACGATCCGGCGCTGCTTTTTCCAATCTTCACCCTCTGACGAGAGAAGACCATTTCCAATCAGTGGAGACAAAATCCGCTGGGCAATCCGAGGGCGGATGTAATTTTCCTTGTTATCAAGCAACACACGTCCGACCATGTCGGGATCGGTAACGATATGGACGTTGAAACCCAAAATCCGACGCTTGCGATAGAACTCGTCGAACGCAGGCTCTGGCCAGCCGTAAATGGTGTTGCGCATCCTCTCACCGAACAGGCCGCGCCAGCCAGGCATCCAGTCGGCTGTGCGCGGCGGTTGGACAGGAACAAATGGGGCAAGTGTCGCCATGCCCGGCAGGCTATCATGAAAATCCGAGATGCACAGCCGCTTCCTGCATTTCCGACTCACGATTGGGCGCCAACGCCGCCATTCGTTCTGCGTAGCGGCTCATCAATGCGTCGCCAGCCTTGTCCGGCGAGCCAGAATCAAAGGGCGGTGCTGGATCATATTCGAGCGCAAGCTGGACGATGCGGGCATGCTCCTCCCCTCGAATCGCGGCCATCAATGACAAGGCGAAATCGATGCCCGCCGTCACGCCGCCACCCGTTACGCGATTACGATCGAAGACGGTTCGAGCCTTCACCGGAAGCGCACCGAACAACGCAAGATGTTCATGCCATGCCCAATGTGTCGTCGCTTTATATCCATCCAGCAAGCCTGCCGCGCCGAGGATCAGCGATCCCGTGCACACGCTGGTTATCCATTGTGCATTGCCGCCCAACTGGCGCACCCACGCCATCGCCGTTTCGTCCATCATCACAGCCGTAACCCCTATGCCTCCGGGCACACAGAGAATATCGGCTTTCGATATGTCACCAAAGGTGGCAGTTGGCAGGATGGAAAATCCGGCATCTGTCGTCACCGGATCCAGTGTCTTCCAAACGAGATCTATTTTTGTATTTCCCAAGCGCGAAAGCACCTGAGCAGGACCGGTTAGGTCAAGCTGCGTAACATTTGGGAACAGCAGGAAAGCGACGGAAATAGGCGTCATGGGTATTTCCTCATGCTGATGCACACCGCTACGGCGCATAAATAAATTGGACGTTGAGCCGGACTAATTAGCCAGCGATTCCAGCGGCCCTGAGCCGATATCGGCAACCGCCGCCTTGAGGACGTCGATGCTGGTGCCCGAACCTTTGGCTTCGACCATGAAGCGGTTGGCATAAACGGTGCTATAGCTGCCGCTTTTGTTGGCCGAATCCCATTTTTCCGACGTCATCCGGCCATCGACGGTTTCGGTCTTTTCATAGCCGTTGGCTGTTTGCTCATTGGACTGGACGTTGAGTGCCCCGCCAAGCCCTGCGATCGCTCCGGCCACCGCCAAATCGGTTATCGACAGCGTAATATTGGTATCACCCCCTTCGTATCGCGCCTCGGCATTCGATCCGCCAATGCCTCCGACACCGGCCGACCCGCTTGAAAGCTTTGCCCGTGCCAACCCACCAAGTGTTGCCGGCAACAATCCCTCCAATACGGTCGGCGAAAGAGCATTGCTTTGCCCGCTTGCCATTTGCTTCGATGCGGCCTCGGCCTGTTTACCGAGATCGTTGAGTTTGGCCATGTCAACAGAGCCGACGCCGGGCACCGAAAGCGTTCCGGATACGCTCCCTTGTGACCCTGAAAGTGCGCTTCCTGCCCCCAGGAGCCCAACCACCGGAGCGACAACCAGGCTGGCAACAAACGCGAGAAAGATCGCCGCGACAACCGTGACGGCAGTGTAACCCATCGCCTTGTCAGCAGGGGCTTTCATCAATTTAGGAAGGCCGAGATATAACAGGTAAAGACTGTATAGCCCCAAAAACCCGAGCAACCCTAAGCCAGGCAACAAACCAAAGATGCCGGCCACCCACGCCGCAGTGCCGGTATAGGCCGCAACCTTGAACGCCTGAATCCGGTTCTTCGTTGCCCCGAAGCTGGGCGCAAGGGCATCGATCACAGTCGCCAGGATAAATACCCCGAGCAACGCAATCACGTAACTCGTAATCGCGGTGCCAACAGCCTGCACCACGCCCGGACGATAGGTAATGCCCAGCACGGAATATCCGAACAGGATACCCTTGATCATCCCCGCCACTGGGCCGATGGCCGCAAGGATCATGACGTAGTTTTTGTAGAGCCCTGCGATTTCCGCCGGCTCAGAGTCGATTACATCCCATTCGGCAGACGGCGTCAGGATGATATTCTTCACCCGCGTGATCAGATTGTTCTGAAAACTGCCGGGCGCACCTTGTAGATCCATCGTCGTACCTCCTGATTGAACAACCAGTTTGAAAGCGTATCGATAGTCGTGCGAACCGATTTTTCTGTAATTGCTGGCACACTATCCGCAAACACGGCGCGCGTGCAACAACCGTGTAACGATGGGGTGCTCAGGCGTTGCGCGCCATCAACCCGCCGTCGACCGGAATCACGGCGCCTGTGATATAGGAGGCAGCCGGAAGACACAGGCTGACGATCATCTGCGCAACTTCCTCCGGCTCCCCATAGCGATTCATCGCGGTGCGGCGCTTTGCGAAAAGCGCCTTGGCGTCGTCGGGAATTTTCTTCGTCATGCCGGTATTGATCGGGCCAGGGCAGATGCAGTTAACCGTGATCCCTGCCCGCCCGAATTCAACCGCAAGCGAACGCGTGAGACCGGTGACCCCCGCCTTGGCAGCGCTGTATCCGCTGTGCCCGGCTGTGGATCCCAATGCTTCGGTCGACGCGATGTTGACGACTCGTCCAGCATCGGACTGCTTCAGATGAGGAAGGGCAGCGCGCGTCATCTGCTGTGTACCTGTCAATATGACGGCAAGCAGGCGGTCCCACGACTGGCCGTAGCGGGGATCGTCAAATGGCAACGCATCGGAAATGCCAGCATTGTTGATCAGAATGTCGAGTCCCCCAAAGACCTGCACAGTTTCCGCAACCACCGTTTCAACCCGGTCAGCATCGGCAACGTCGAGCGCCCATGCCTCTGTAACGCCGCCACCGGCGACGATATCCTGCGCGACAAGCTCGGCACCCTCGCCGTTGAAATCAGTCACCGCGACCTTCGCCCCCATCGCCGCCAGCAGCCGCGCAGTCGCCCTTCCCATCCCGCTCGCGGCGCCCGTTACAAGCGCAACGCGCCCGGATACCGAACGCAGGGCGATCATCTTTTCCGTCTCCATGGTTCCCCCTACACCTCCAGCCGCACTGTTACTGTATCGCCTGCGGCAAGCCCCTCCAGCCGTCGTACGTCGGCCTTGAGCGGCAAAAGGAAGCCGCCGGACGATTTATGCGGGAAGAGCGAAGTATACCAGCGGGTTTCGCCGATCATCACCGTCACCTTGATGCTGCCAAAGCCGCCTGTGCGGCCCAGTGCCTCATAGCGGATTTCAACCGAGGTCTGAGGATCGATCGTCAAAAAGTGCCACGATCCCTTGGCCGGCGGCGGCGGCGTCCAAAGCCATACAGGGCCAGTCGCTTCAAATATGCAGGTCATGCCTTTGTCCGCTTAGCGACGTCAGCGCTTCTTCACAAACTCCGCACGCAAGACGAGTCCCTTGATGCCGTCATAGCGGCAGTCGATTTCCTGCGGGTCATCGGTCAGGCGGATCGACTTGATCAGCGTCCCACGCTTGAGTGTTTGTCCCGCGCCTTTGACGGGCAGGTCCTTGATCAGCGTGACCTGATCGCCATCCACAAGCAGGTTGCCGACCGCATCGCGCACTTCAACCGCGTCACCAACCCCGGCGAGGCCCTTTGCGTCGGCCGCGCTGATCCATTCGCCCGACGCTTCGTCATAGACATAGTCTTCATCGTCGGCAGCCATTTCAAACGTCCTTCAAATGAAAAGGGGCGCTGCCACGCAACGCCCCTTGGGAATTGGAATTGGCAGAAAGCCTTATGCAGCCTCGGCCAGATCGTCATCGCCCATCACGGGACCGGAGTCCTGACCCTTGGCGCTCTCGTCGCGATCGACGAATTCAATGACGGCCATCGAGGCCGCGTCCGAAGCACGGATGCCGGCCTTCACGATGCGGATATAGCCCCCGCTGCGCTCAGCATAACGCGCCGCCAGCACGTCAAAAAGCTTGACCAACTGCGTATCGTCAAGCAGCCGGGCATGGGCCAGACGACGGTTCGAAAGCCCGCCCTTCTTGGCCAGCGTCACAAGCTTTTCGGTGTAAGGGCGCAATTCCTTCGCCTTGGCGAGGGTTGTGGTGATCTGCTCATGCTTGATGAGCGCCGCCGCCATGTTGCGAAACAGCGCTGCGCGATGAGAAGAGGTACGTTGCAGTTTGCGATGGCCAACGCGATGGCGCATGGTATTTTCCTTCGTTCGTTAAGGACCCGTATCAGGTAGTCCAGACCAGGCGGAGTTGCGGGCCCGCCATTCTCCCGAAAACAGGGCACAAGCGAAACGCCCGCGCCCGAACGTGCGCCCCTAAGCCGGATGCAGGCGGGAAAGTCAAGCCCGTCGTCCCGGTCATTCTTGACTCAGGCCAAAAACGGGCAGACCCTTCATCGGTTCGATGCCTGAACGTTGGAGGGGACAACACATGAAACTGCAATATGCCAAACATACCGCGATTGTCGTCGCCGCGGCCTTCACGCTTGCGGCCTGCACCAAGCCCGCAGCGACCGCTGATACCGCAAAGATCGCGGACGCGATCAAGGCAGATGTGACGCAACTGGTGGCGCATTTCAACGCACATGACGCAGAAAAGGCAGTCAGCCACGATGCGCCGGATTATGTAGGCATGTTCCACGGAATGCCCAATGTGGTGGGCCCGGCCGCTGACCTTGCGCTGACCAAGCTACAGGTGGCAGACGCCGCGTCGAACATCGTCGTGAGCGATGAAACGGTCGATGTCGCATCAGCGGGTGACATGGCCGTCTATCGTGCGACCTATGCCTATACGATGACGGACCCGGCAACCAAGAAGCCGATCACGGAAAACGGCAACTGGTTGCTTGGATACAAGCCGCAGGCCGATGGTTCATGGAAGATTTCCTGGGGCGTCGTGTCTGACACTGGACCGGCACCAGCAACTGCGGCTCCAGCGGCCCTATAGTCCCGGACCGATCTCCTCCTTTCCCGAAACACAATTTTGGGGAAGGGGGAAGCATCACTTGAGTTCGCTCGGGTCCGTCCCTAACTTTGCGTGATGCTGGACGAACTCGCGCTTGCCACTGCGATGGTGACCCTGACCGTGATTGTCCACGCCGTCGGCCTTTACGCGATTGCGCGCCTTTTACGGCTCGAGGAGCGCGAGGAGGCGGTCGAACATATCCACCCGATGTCGGTGCGCGGCTTCTCCGTGACGCTTGGTGTGACGCTGAGCCTGATCATGCTGCACGGTATCGAGATCTGGCTCTATGCTTTTCTCTATGACCTGATCGGCGCGGTTGATGGCCTGCGCCATGCCGTTTATTTCTCGACCATCACCTATGGCGCGATCGGCTATACCGACGCGGCGATGGCAGAGGAATGGCGGCTGGTCTCCGCCATCGAGGGAATCAACGGAATCATCCTGATTGGCTGGTCGACGGCCTTCTTCGTCACGCTCGTCGCGCGGATGCGGCGGCGCTGATCCCGGCAAGGACAGCAGGGCAGCCGTCTCCAGCCGCCCTGCACATCCATTCAGCCATTTTCAATCGCTAGGACGCGATCAGTTCCACTGCCCCGTGCCGTTCGATGCAGTCCCCTTGCCATGGCTCGTCACGCCGCCACTGCGACCGGCATAGGCGCCGCTTGTGCCGGCAAGCCCGCCAACACAACCCATCTCGTCCGCAGACATGTTGTTGCAGCCAAAGGTCACGAAGAAATTGCCGTCAGACGCAGCAACATCGCACATCATATGGCTCATGAAAATCGCGTCATGCGGCGGCTGGCTCATGCTGATGCATTTGTAGGTATATTTGGTCTTTTTGCCATCGGCATAGGTGGTCTCGCCGCTTCCGGTAACGCCAGCAGCGCCATAGGTGCGGCCATCGGGGGCCTTGTTCGACATGGCCATCGCAGGCGCATTGGCCG
>JANLST010000346.1:0-4899 GCA_031362505.1 Sphingomonadales bacterium | reverse complement strand
GCACCAACGTCGCGCCTGTGCGGGTGCTGAGATCCGCCAGCGCCGCCAGTTCCGGCCCGTCGATATCGACCGCATTCTCATAATAGCGCGCAAACGCCTCCCGGCCTTCGGGCATGCGAAAGCCGAGCCGGGTGCCAAAATACTCCCCTTTGGGATAACCACCGAGCAACGCTTCTGGCATGACGATCAACTGGGCGCCTGAGGACCCGATCTCATTCTCGAATGCGAGAATGTTGCGCAGGGTGGTTGCCTTGCCCTGGTAGTCAGAACCGATTTGCAACGCTGCAACGATCACTTTGCTCATGCCTCATCATAGCATGTGTCACGATGCGAAACCAACGTCTGCTTCAAAACATCTGACTGCCCCAGTCGCCAGTTGGTGCATTTGCACTCACACGGCTAGGAACGTCCGCAATCAGGTCGGAAACAGACATCGCATCATTCTCGATGTGGAATTACCGAAAGGTTGTGGAGTGCTGACAGGCCGCTATCAGGCGCGAAAACTCAATGCCTGGCCATAGTCGACCTGGGACCATCCTTTACAGGGGATCAACGGGGTGGTTTAGATTATACCAGCAAGCTGCCGGGGACGATTGAATGGGAGTGAGGGTTCAACCCTTCGACCATCCGACGGGTTCAACCTTCCGGATGACCACGCCCCAGCAGAACATTCCAAGCAAGGAGCTGGCGGCCGCAATAAGGAAGGCGACGCGGTAGTCGCCCGTAGCGTCAATCGAAGCCCCGGTGATGATCGGGCTGAGGATGCCCGCAAGACCGCCAAAGCCGTTTTGCAGACCCATCCACTTGCCCGCGGCGTTGGGGCCTGCGAGTGTCTGGGCAATCGAGAAAATACTGAAAAAACCGAGCCCGTTGGCCAAGCCGTAGCCAAGCAGACCGGCAACTGCGAGCGTCGTGTTGCCGCTGGCGCAGGCCAACATGCAGACAAGCGCAATCAGCAAAGAGGCAATGGCCCCGCTCTTGCGAACACGGTTGACGTTGGCGCCGCGCCCAATCCAACCATCGAGCATGCGAGCACCGAGCAGGCCGGTGATCGAGCTGATCAGGTACACCGCCCCACCGAGCCAGGCCATCGCTGTCAGCGAGAAGCCTTGCTCTTTCACGAGGTAGAGCGGCAACCACGATAGCACGAGGAAATACGAATAATTGTTGCAGAAATGGCCACACATCGCCCCCCACATCTCGCGTTTGGAGAACATTTCAGTGAAGCCGGGCGCGAAGTCCGGGGCTTCTGCGGCGGCGGTGTTGACCGGAGCGGGACGCTCCGTAAGCAGCCACGGCACCAGCCACAGCAACGAAAGCGCGCCAAACACAAAGAACAGCAGGTGCCAACCATATTGGGCGATGATTAGCCCACCAGCAAAAATTCCAGCGCCGTTTCCCGCCGACAAACCGACACCAGTCCAGGCATTCGCGGATGCCAGCCTCCCGGGCGCAACGTGCTGGGCGATCAGCTTGGAGCTGGCAGGAAACGCCGTACTTTCGCCCAGCCCCAGCAGGAAGCGCAGCACGAGCAGCGAAGCGAACCCGCCCGCCAATCCCGTCACGAACGTCGCCAGCGACCAGGCGGTGAGCCCTAAGGTCAGAATGCGATAGGCAGTAAACTTTTCAACCAACCAGCCCGCCAGAACGTGGCCAGGAACATAGGCGAAAAAGAACGCCGAAGTCAGCAGACCGATCTGGGTATTGGTGAACCCAAACTCGTCCTTGATCAGCGGCGCGGCGGTCGAGAAATTGCCGCGATCGAGCGCCTGGATAAAAATCGCCAGGGAGAGGAGGAGAATAATTCTTCCCGCTCCGCTATGAGCACCAGACCTTGCTGCCATCGTCGGCATATGCATCTCCCCCCGGGGGCCAACCATGTCGCGAGCTTGCCCACAAGCGAAGGTTACATGAAGTGGGGACTTGCGATAGCAGTTTTTGTCACGGCGGTTGTATGATCTGGCGTTTCCAAGACGTGCCCATCAAGGTTTTTCGATGAGTTTAAACCAAGTATCAGCTCCAGGAGCTGCCGAGCCACAAACCGCGCGCATCTGTCACCAACTCAAAACTGATCGAACGTCGGCTTTCAGGATGACCGTCAGTCAACTTCAATGACCAACATTGTTGTCGTTTCTTGCCTGACCGCTTCGGCGCATTTTGGGTGGGGAGCTGACCGTCCGCTTCTGGGCGGCAACGCGGGTAATTCGTTGCCCCGGTCTTTTACAAAGGCCATCTCGTCATCGTCAAAGCGTTTTGCCGCCTCGTAATTGCCTTCGCCGCTGATCTTGGAATCATTGTTTGTTTGATTGGTCATGGCACGGCTCCTTGGTGAAATGGACCGATCCAATCAACAGCCGGAACGGTGAAAAGTTCCACCCACGGGTCAAAGGTTTTGCCCCAGCGAACCTCCATCGGCCTGCTTTGCATACTGCTCTAGAAAAGCGATCAACCCGCGTTCGTCAGATTGCAGGAATTTCGTTGCTCGCGGTAAACGCCATGAATTAGGTGCGCCTTTCGCTTGTGCGGCTTCTATGATTGCCGGATGGACATAGCTCTTGCGCGCGATAGCAGGCGTGTTGCCCAACTGTCGGGCCACCTCCTCAAGTATGAACTTGAGGCTTGTTTCACCCTTCACACGCGTTAGCGCACCAAAGGCAATAACGCTTGCGCCCCATGTTCGAAAGTCCTTCGCGGTGAAGCCCCCGCTGTGCTCACGCAGATAGTCATTCACATCCGTGGAGCTCACCGGATGTCGGTCGCTGCCGTTTTGATCATAGTACTGGAAAAGCGCCTGCCCTGGCATTTCCTGACATTGTCGGACAACGGTGGAGAGCCGGCGATCCTCAATGCTGATGCGCTGAATCTTGCCCGCTTTGCCCACATAATCGAGCAAAATCCGCTTACCCGTAATCTTGGCATGACGGTTTCGCAGTGTAGTTGCCCCGAAACTCTTGTTTTGGCGCGCATAAGCGTGGTTGCCAACGCGCACCTTACTCAGATCGAGCAGCCTGATAATTGCGGCTACCACCCTTTCATGCGACATGTCTCTTCGCGCCAGATCGCGCTCGACCTGCTTGCGGATAACCGGAAGGGCATGGCCAAACGCGAGACAGCGCCCATATTTGGCATCGTCCTGCTGGGCCAGGAATGCGGGATGATAACGGTATTGACGTCTGCCCTTGGCATCATGTCCGATGGCTTGGATGTGACCATTCGCAGATGCACAAAGCCACACATCAGTATATGCCGGAGGCACGCCGATGGCATTTAGCCGATCGACGATGTGCTTCGCGGTGACGATCTTTCCGCGTAACGTTCGATAGACCCATTTATCGCAAACGCGCTGGCGCATGTAGCCACGCGCAAAGCTTTCGATATAGCTTAACCCGGACACGCAGTTCCTACGCCTTCATTTCAGCATCTGCACTGCCGCAAACATCATCGTCTGGATCATTCAACTGGTCCTGACCCTAGTTCTTGACTTGCGTCCACAGTGGGCATGGTCATGATTAAGCACTCCTCATACCATATTGCTCGATTCAATGTATCAAGCAATCGACCGATCAATCGCAGCGACGCCCGAGGGTCAGAGCGCGGCGGTAATACGGATTGAATGTACGGACGGTCGCAACAGGCTAGATTTTGAGCATTGACCGCACACTCCAATCTTTCGGTGATGGCACGAGAAAATCCGCGGGAGCCCAAAGCGAAATTCAAATTGACAGCAATCGCTGAAAGAACATTTTGTAGCGACGCAATGCTTGTCGCAAATCTTCGGTCGACACGTCCTCGCCGCGATCCCACTGGTCTTCGAGCGTGGACCGCTCATTGGCGAAAATTTCTGCTAGCCGTTTCATCGCCTCTGCAACCAAACCGTCCACTTGCTCGACCGATTTGCGGGGATCATCAACAAACGTGGCTTGGATCGCATCCCAACGGGTTCTCATGTCATTCGCGTCTGCAGCAGGAAGGAGAGCGCTTGGCTGCTGCAGATCCGCATTTGCGGACGCACGGCCCGTGGGTATATCGGGCATCGCCTTCGGTTCCTCGGCGTTCTCTAGTACGTGCGGCTCCCGCTCCGCTGTCTCGGCAATTGCAGCTGTCGTTAGGCGCTGGCGGCCCTCAAACTCAGTGTCGATCCGATCTGCGTTCGCGACGCTTTCATTTTGCTGGTTCACGGTTTTTCTCCTTACTCTTTTTTGGCTCCGAAATGGCAGGATCCTGTTCGTTCAACAGTTCGTCGAAGAGCGAATGATAATGGATCATGCCCTGTCTTAAATCTTCCGTGTTGGCGGTGCCTTCATTATTGCGCTCTGCGATATCGTGTGCCGCGCGATAATTCCCAATGGCGCCTGCGTGATGCACAGATAAATCGGCGGACTGTCTTTCAAAGTCGCTGGTAGGGTAACCTCTGGCGGCCATCACTTCAGTAAGCACTACGTCTGCCCGGTTGAATGCACCCTTGGGATCGTCGACGAAATCTGCCTGAACTTTCTGCCAGGCGACGTCGTAGCCCTGACGATCTTCCGGACTAATCGGATGAAGCGCGAGAGCTTCGACACGTTTGGTGCGTTCGGCCAGAGCAGCCTCTGCCTTTCCTCGGCTCCCGGCTTCGTTGACGGTTCGGCCATATTCGGGTCCGAACTGTTCGCGTAGGCGCTTGGTACGGCTGCTTCGGATGAACAAGCCGACTGCGATCAATGCAAGCAAGACCAAGCCGATGATAATCAGTATGTTTGTTGTTGTGGCATCGTCCATTGTCATCGCCTCCTGAATTCGGCTGCTTGAGGCAAGCCGTCTCCCCTCGGTCGCAGGTCGCGTCTCGGCCTGAGGTGTCGGGACAATCTTAACGCACGATGATGGCAAAGGTTCCCGAGGCAATAGAGTTTGTCTACTTCG
>JANLST010000308.1:0-5060 GCA_031362505.1 Sphingomonadales bacterium | reverse complement strand
TGCCAATGCAGCATTGGCGTTTGCCAGCGGTGGAGCGATGCGGCTCAGCCCGCTCTACATCCATTCGCAGACCGGTCAGGGCAAGACTCACTTGCTTCATGCGATCGGCCATGAACATCAGCAGCGAAACCCGCGCGCGCGGGTGCTCTACATGTCGGCCGAACGTTTCATGTTCGACTTTGTTTCGGCGATGCGGGCACGTGATACAATTTCATTCAAAACCCGACTGCGCTCTGCTGACCTGCTGATGATTGACGATGTCCAGTTCATTGCTGGAAAGGATTCGACGCAGGAAGAATTTCTCCACACGGTAGACGAACTGATGTCTTCCGGTCGCAAACTGGTCATCAGTGCGGATCGGGCACCTCAAGCGCTGGACGGTGTGGAAGGACGAATCCTTTCACGCCTTACGCAGGGACTCGTGGTCGATATACAGCCGCCCGACTTTTCCCTGCGCCGGGCTATTATTGGAGCAAAGGCCGCCGCTATCGAAGGTGTTTTGGTCGATGACCAGGTACTCGATCTGCTCGCCTCTCGGCTTTCAACAAATGTCCGGGAACTTGAGGGCGGATTGAACCGGCTGCTTGCCTATGCCTCGCTCGGCAATCGACCGATCACGACCGATTTTGCCGAAGAAGTGTTGGCAGATATGTTTCGTGCCAGTCGCAGGCGGATCACGATTGACGAGATCCAGAAACGCGTCTCGGAGCACTTCCGGATCCGTCATGCCGAAATGGTTTCCGCTCGTCGCGCCCGCGAAGTGGCCCGACCCCGCCAGATTGCCATGTACCTTGCCAAGCAGTTGACCCCACGGTCTCTCCCTGAGATCGGTCGACGATTTGGCGGACGCGATCACACCACCGTTATTCACGCCGTCCGGCAAATCGAGCGCTTGCGCGGCGAAGATAGCGAAATCGACAATGATGTTCGCACACTGATCCGGGTGCTTGAGGGCTAGACATCGGTTCGCCCGCGCGGCATAGGCAGCCCAACATGATAGTGGTACGCGCCTTTCTTCTCCTTCGACTTACGCGCCCTTAGGCGCGTTTCTCGCGCGTGGACGGTGCCCGCGCAATAGCGTCTAAGGGCTTGCATCAACAAAATCTCAATGCTTGAGAGAAGCCCTCATGTTGCGCGATCCATCACAGAAGTATCGACCTTTTCCTCAGATCAATCTGCCAGACCGTCAATGGCCTGGCCGCACGATCACCAGGGCGCCACGCTGGCTGTCGACAGACATGCGCGATGGAAACCAGGCGCTTATCGATCCAATGGACGCCGAGAAGAAAACGCGCTTTTTTGATCTACTTTTGAAAATCGGGATCAAGGAAATCGAGATCGGTTTCCCTGCTGCAGGCGCGACCGAATTCGATTTCATCTCGGGGCTGGTCAAATCGGATCGCATTCCGGAAGACGTGATCGTTCAGGTTTTGACCCAATCGCGCGAAGACCTGATCCGAACGAGTTTTGATTCTCTGCGCGGCGCCCGTGCCGCGACCGTCCATCTGTATAACGCGGTCTCGCCGGCATGGCGTCGGATCGTATTTCAGATGGAGCCCGCCGAGATCCGCGACATTGCGATCACCGGCGCAAAGATCATGCGTGACGAAGCAGCCAAGCAGCCCAACACCGATTGGCATTTCGAATATTCGCCCGAAACCTTCTCGACGGCCGAGATCGATTTCAGCCTCGAATGCTGCGCGGCAGTAATGGATGTGCTCAGGCCGACGCCGGACAGGCCGATCATCTTCAACCTGCCCGCCACGGTCGAGGCGGCGACGCCCAACATTTATGCCGACCAGATCGAGTATTTCGGTCGCAACATCCCGAACCGCGAGAGCGTCGTCATCAGTCTTCACACCCATAACGACCGCGGCACGGGCGTCGCAGCGACCGAGCTTGGCCTGATGGCGGGGGCAGACCGCGTCGAGGGATGCCTGTTCGGCAATGGCGAACGCACCGGCAACGTCGATCTGGTCACAGTTGCACTTAACATGTACACCCAAGGCCTTGATCCAAAACTGGATTTCTCCGACATCGATCAGGTCATCAAGACGGTTGAATATTGCAACGCCCTCCCTGTTCATCCACGGCACCCTTACGCTGGTGAGCTGGTTTTCACGGCCTTTTCGGGCAGTCATCAAGACGCGATCAAGAAGGGTTTTTCCGCCCAATCGGAACGCAATGACGACTTTTGGGAAGTACCCTATTTGCCGATCGACCCTGCCGATCTCGGGCGCTCCTATGAGGCGGTGATCCGCGTCAATTCGCAAAGCGGCAAGGGCGGTTTTGCCTGGGTGCTCGAGCAAGATCAGGGGCTCAAGCTGCCCAAGCGGATGCAGGCGCACTTTTCCGGTCATGTGCAAGCGCTGGCCGATGAAGTGGGCCGCGAACTCCAGGCCGGGGACATTTGGGATGTGTTCCAGCGCGCCTATCGCCTGAGCACACCGCAACATTATCAGTTGCTAGATTATGACGAAAGTCGCGCCGCCAATGGCGACCGGATTTTTGTCGGGAAGATCGCGGTCGATGGTCGCGAGCAATCGGTGAGTGGGCGCGGCAATGGCTTGCTGTCCAGCGTGATCGCAACACTGAACGACAGCTTCGGCGTCGGGCTCGATATTGCGGATTACAGCGAACATGCGATGGGCCAGGGAACGAACGTCCGCGCGGCCGCCTTTGTTGAATGCCGCACCGCCAACGGACGGACGGTGTGGGGCGTCGGCATTGACGAGGATGTCGCCACCGCCAGCGTCCGCGCCGTGCTCAGCGCAGCGAACGGGTTGGCGGAATGACGCAACCCGCTTCACACTGGCTTTAGTTCTAAATGCGGCGGATCAGGCGGGATGATAGCTATCCCGTCCCCTTTCCGCACGGCTCCCCCTCGCTCGACGATTCCCATCGCCCCGCCCTTGCGAATCAACGTTCCGTTCGGCGCGCGATCCAGCAGGGCATTCATCAGTCCCGAAGTGTGACCATTCAGCTGGTGACACGGATTGCGCAGCCCGGTCAGCACAATCATCGCGCCGGAGGGAAAGCCCAACCGCGTGCCCGTCGGAAGGTTGAGCAAGGCCAAACCGTCTGTAAGGATATTCTCGCCCAGTTCACCCGGCGCGACCGCAAAACCCTTCGCCGCCAGTTCACCGAACAATTCGGCATGGATCAGATGAATCTGTCTCAAATTGGGCTGATCGGGGTCCTTGGCAACGCGGCTTCGATGCTTCACCTTCACCCCGCGATGCGCATCGCCCTCGACCCCCTCGCCCGCGACGAGCATGATTGACGAGGCAATCGTCTTGCCGAGACCGTGGCCGTCGCGCACCGAGACAGAAATCACCTTTGGTTCGGACACTTATATTGCCCCTCAAGCCGAGATTCCGAACCGTTGCTGCATCAGGCTGAATGTCGCCATTCGCAGGATGATCGGTGAAGCCTCGGTTACCATTGTCGCATCGCCATCAGCAACGGTGTCCAGAAAAGCGCGCGACTTGGCGGCGTCAAAATAGGGTTGGTCAGCAAAGCTGCGTGACCGGATGATCTCTTCGCAGCGCTGTCGCAGCGGGTCACTCACGGCTTTCTTTCCCCCCTGGCTGAGCGGAGGTGCAATGAATGGATGCTTCTCGCGGGCATAGAGTTCGGGCGTGATCACATCGCGCGCGGCTTCGCGGAGCACATATTTTTCGGTTTTCTCGCGGATCTTGTAGTGGATCGGCAGGCCAGCGGCATATTCAGCGACCTTGTGATCGAGGAACGGCACTCGGCCCTCGATCGAATGGGCCATTTCCATACGGTCGGCGAGGACAGTCAGGATGAAATTGATCAACATCGTCTTTTGCCAGAGGTAGAGCGAAACATTGGTCGGGTCCCGCCCGTCAATCCGGCCACCGATGTCCAGATCCGCCATGATCCGCGCGTATGGCGCATCGGCGCCGCTACCAGTGGGCGTATCTGACCGCATCAGGCCGGATAAATCCCGGTATTGAACCGACATACTCTCGATCCACGAGGGACAGTATCCGATGGCCTTGCGAATATGCTCGATGCCTGCCGCAGGGGTGCCCGACGGATCAAAAATCCAGCGTGAGAGTGGATTGGCCGCAATCAGGGCCGCAAGCGCGCCCTGCCGCTCTACCTGGTTTCCATAGCCTTTCCCGTGGAGAATAAGATCGCGACGTTCAAACGGATATCCGGCCAGCATTTCGTCCGAGCCTTCGCCGGTGAAAACAACCTTGATCCCGGCATCACGCACGGCGCGCGAGAGGAGGAATTTCGCAACCGTATTGCCGTTGAAGATTGGTTTTTCGCTATGCCAGATGGCATGTCCAAGCGCGTCCGCCATATCCAGGGGCGAAACGGGGATCGGGACATAGTTTGAACCCGTGAATGCCGCGGTTCTTTCAGCCAACGGGGATTCGTCGAACGCCCCTTCAAAGGCGATCGTAAAGGCCCGAATGGGTCGATCGAGCTTTGCCTGCGCAAGTCCCAGCACGGCTGACGAATCGAGGCCTCCGCTGAGGTAACACGCAACCTCGACATCGGCGGTCAACCGTTCGGCGACGCTCTCGTCGAGGACATCCCGGAATCCGCTGACGATCTCCGCCTCGCTCCGCTTGTCCTTCTCGAGCGCAGATTGGGTCGGGTAGATATTTTCCCAATAGGGCACGATCCGCACCGTGCCTTCCTTTGCGAACAACAGACAACCGGGCGGGACCTGGTGGATGTTCGCGAACATCGTCGTGTGGCTGCGCATGCTTGAGAACTCGTCCAGCACGGCATCAGCATCCCAACGCGCCGGGACGCCGAGAGCCAGCAGTGCCTTGATCTCGGATGCAAAAAGAACGTCTCCGTTCCAGATCGCGTAGAAGAGCGGCTTGATCCCAAACCGGTCGCGCGCGGCGATCAATTCCCCGCTGCGGCGGTCTGCGATCACCAGCGCGAATTCGCCGCGGAGATGTTCGACAAAACTCGCGCCATCGCGGTCGTAAAGATGAAGCGCAATCTCGCTGTCAGACTCGGTGAGGAAGCGATAGCCCTGCTCGCGCAATGCGTCGCGGATCGCC
>JANLST010000283.1:0-2843 GCA_031362505.1 Sphingomonadales bacterium | reverse complement strand
GAATACCGGTTTCACTGCTAGCCCAACCTGTTCGCATCACTTGGGCCATTTGCCCAGACGAGTTGGTTTTCGAGCATGGGGTATTGGGCGATCAGCGGCGGAAAAACGGAATCGCGCAATACATTTCGTGCAAGCACTGCCATCTCGCGCGGCAAGTCTCCGAGTTCACCGGCACGTGCCACGACCTGCACACGCCGCGCAAAACGGCCTCTTGGCATCGGCTCAATGCGCATGCGCTGAAGCAGTTCGGGTTGCGCCGCAAGACAAACCGGAGACGTGATTGCCCAACCAAATCCGGAGGCGACGAGCGCCATTTGCTGATGTGAGGATTCAATCTCGACCACGTGCGGCAGATTCAGTTTCATCCGCACAATTTGCCGTTCGATCTGCTGCCCCATGCCTGTCAGGTGCGAAAAACGTATAAAGGGAATTTTTGGCGGATTGCTGGAAAGGTCGATCGCGTCCCGATAGTGGGCTGGGAGGAGGATCACGAAGCTCTCTTCGAAAACCGGATGAACCTCAACGCCGTCACGATGCTCGAGATTGAAACTTCCTGAGACAAGCATGTCAATATCGCGGGCGAGAAACTCGCCTTGATGTTCGAGCGAAATACCCGACCGGATATTCCATCTGTCAGCGCGGTCTCCAAGTGTATTGAGGATTGGAGCACTCAGCTTGTTGGCAAGGCTGAACGACATCGCAATTGTGATGCTCGCAATCGGCAGGTTCGCGCTTTCGCGCACATCGTCATACGTGGTCTTTGCGTGGGCCACGAGGCGCTGGCCGCGTTCGAAGAGCGACTTGCCACTGGCGGTGAGCCCGAGCGGGCGCAATGAGCGGTCGAACAATGAGGTTCCGATGCTCGCCTCCAGCTTCGCTATGGTTTGGGACACTGCAGATTGAGTGACCTGCAGGTGCAGCGCGCATTGCGACATGCCACCAAGCTCCACGGTAAGCAGGAAGACCTCGAGCGAATGAAGATCAAATTCTTGCGGTAGCTTCACGGTGTCGTACCCACTCCCTGATTAAGCGATACTATTGTCAAACATTAGGATTAATTCAACTGTGGTCAATGGCGCAGGATCGCCAACGGTCGCCAGCCCCGCGCGGACGGCGCAGACCAGGCTACCGCCGACCAGCGCAGCCACTTGGTCTCGCTTTGCGGCATTATTGCTCTCCGTTTGACCGGAGTTGACTATTGGGATGGGTAAACCTGCTTGCCGCGAAACCAGGTTTGCTCGACTTTGGTATCGCCAATCTGTTCGGCCGGGATCGACAAGACGTCGCGATCAATGATGATGAAATCAGCCGATTTTCCAACAGCGATCGAGCCAAAAACCTGTTCCCGTCCGAGCGATTTGGCACCATTGATCGTATAGGCCCGCACCGCATCGCCGATGCTGATGGATTCGGCCGCATTCAGGGGCGGTGAACCGCCACGCGCGCGCGTTACGGCAATTTGCATATTAACAAACGGTCGTGGGTCGCGGGTTTCAACCGGCGCATCCGATCCTGCCGCAAGAACAGCGCCGGCTTTCTGCATTGCTGCAACCGGATACGCTTGCTGCTCATAATAGCTGCTCGCCTCGTGCAACGCTGCCACATCATCGCCGCTCACCTTTTGTACAAAGGGAATAACCGACAGATCATATTCCTTGTCGGTGTAAATCCAGGCATAGGCCATCGCGAGGAACAATTTGTTCTTTCCGATGCGGGCGACATCTTCGGCACTCACCAATTGCAGATGCGCCAAAGTATCGGGTCGGCGCGAGACATTTTGAGGATCGCCGAGCCGCGCTTCTTCCAGCGCATTGACCGCAACGCGAACCGCAGCATCGCCAATCGCATGGATATGTAGCGCCATCCCGGCTTTATGCATCCGGCGGACATATTCCATGATGACGGCTGGCTCGTGCTGGAATTTGCCAGACGACCGCGTGCATTGCGATGGATGAAAGCCGTTTGTTTTTAAGAAGCTGGCGGTAGCCTCGGAAGTCATAGGTAATGTTTTCGTGGTCAGGCACGCCGGAGATTGCGGGTCGACGTAGCGGCCGGAAAACGTCGCCCGGCCATTTTGATCCTTGCCAAAAACGGGCTGCAGATAGGGTTTGAGCGAGGGTGAATTGGGCAGGGTTGGCGGCACGGCCATTGGATCGCCCTCCAGCACGCCGTCGGCATAGAGTTTTACTGTGTCGGCACGAATGAGCGGATTATCCCGGAAACGATCGCGCACACGCACTGCCTGATCAACCATCTGGTCGTAATCGACACTACCATCGGCCTTGCGCGTTGCGTCGGGATCATAAAATTGCGCCAACGACGCAAAAGCGGTGAGCTGGCCGCGCTCTTGCAATACTTCATAGAGTTTTATCAGCTCTGGCTTGACGTCGGCATCAAGAAACGCGGTAATCCCCGCTGCGTTCAGCCGCTCAATAACCGCCTGCGGCCGTTTCATCACGGCGTCCATTTCATCCTGATTGAACGCGGCGATGCCCATCACCGCTCGCGCTTCCTCATTGACGCCGCCTGACGGTTCGCCGTTGACATCAACGCCGACGAGATCCCGAAGCGCCGCGAATGGCCCGCCAAGCGTTTCGCGGGTGAGGCCGATCACCTTGCCGTCGGATGTTTGCGCCAGCCTGAGCGCGGCGGAATTGAAGGCGCCATGATGGCCATCATTGCCCATCAACTGGACAGGATTATTCGGTGCGGCGCGATCCAGAGCGGCGCGAAAAGTAGGATGATCGGCGTCCGGCTCATTCCCATTATAAAGATTCCACTGCGCAACAGATAGCCAGGCGCCCGGCTTCACCTTGTACCGGATCAGGCAAGCGCGCACGACA
>JANLST010000278.1:0-4272 GCA_031362505.1 Sphingomonadales bacterium | reverse complement strand
CACTTTCGCCAGATAGATATTCCCTTTGAGCTGTTTGTGCTCAGCCGATTCGAAGTCAAATTCCTCGATTCGGTTTCCCTTGACGACGGCCACCCGGGTTTCTTCCCGGTGGCGGGCGTCGATCAGCATCCGCATTGTCATGTATAAATCTCCGAGCGCGGCGGGCGGCAATAAGGCCAGCCAGTCCAGCGCGAATTAAAGGGGGCGGGGGCGGCAGCAAGAAGTGCCGTCGCTTTGCCCCGGATTGTGCTTGTGTATGTGCGTCTGCTGCGGCGGCACCCCCGACCAGTCTGGTCAGGGCAAGGCCCGCGCCCCGCGCAATGCCCGAAAGGGGCATGCGGTGCGGAAGCGGGAGAATATGCCTCATGCAGCGTCAACCTGATGGATTGGCAGGAAAATCCCGGCAATCGGTGAAAAGCCGTAAAGCGGTTGCTTCGCGGCACGGGTCGTGTGCTAGCACCCCTGCAACAACACCGCAACATATGGATGGTCAAACACCATTCATAATAAACGCTCGGGAAACCAGTTGACCCCGACATAGGCGAGCGGCAAAGCTGTGCATCACCTGATCATGCCTGCGGCACTGCTCCTGTTGGCGATATTGAGCCCGCCCTCCTCCGCCGACGCGATGGGGGGCAAGCGCGCGGACAGAATTTATGCGCCGTCGCCGGCGCATCGCGCAGCACCGCCGCGCAGCCGTTACAATCTGACGATCCCGCTCGACCCTCCCGGCAACCGCCTTCAGCTACCGAAAATATATGGGACGCCAGGGCGCCCGCTGGTCGTCATTGACGCAGGCCATGGCGGCCATGACCCCGGAGCCGTTTCGGCGGCCTCAGGCAGTCGCGAGAAGGACATCACACTGGCTGTCGCACAGGCAATCAAGGCCGAACTGATCAAATCGGGGCGAGTGCGCGTTGCCCTGACCCGCGAGGATGACCGGTTCCTGATCCTTGGCGAACGATCTTCCATAGCCCGCGCCGTCAAGGCCGACCTGTTCCTATCGATCCATGCAGACAGCGCCCCGGCAGACAAAGCCAATGGCGCGACGATCTATACCCTGTCCGAAGTGGCATCGGACCGTGAAGCAACGCTTCTGGCGCTGCGCGAGAACAAGGCGGACATCGTCAACGGCGTGAACCTTGGCGGCGGAAATCTCGAAATCGCATCTATCCTGCTCGATCTCGCGCAGCGCGAGACGATGACTGCCTCGGTGGCCTTTGCCAATCTGCTCAAGCGCGAGGCAACCGGCCTTGTGCCGTTCCGCACAGACTATCACCGGATGGCCGGCTTTGTCGTCCTCAAGGCACCCGACACACCTTCCATCCTGCTTGAGGTCGGATACCTGACCAACACCGACGATGTCGAACGGCTCACCTCCAACGATGGAAAAAGCAGGATCGCGCGCGGGATTCGCCGGGCGGTCGAAATCCATTTTGCGCGGCGACTGGCGGCGCGCTGAGCGCTTTTGGCGCGATGGGAACCAGCAAGGGCACCCTATTGCGTGCCCCCGCCGCACCGATGTTTGACGCAAGGGGTTTAAGCGTGAAGCAAACTGTCACCATTAATGCTTGGTGCAACCAACTAACGCAAAGCAATTTATCTCCCCTGACTTTTCGCTGAGCGCCACTGGCATTGCCCGGCAAAACTGTTAGACGCTCACCCGTCATGGATGATGCGTCTGAGAGTCCCGGCCTGAAAATCCGCCTACGCCGCGATGCGAATACCGCGGTCGCACTTTGGCGCGAATATTGGCAATTCAAATGGTTTCGCGTCCTTGCCTATGGCGTTGGAGCGGCGATCCTTGGCTGGTTCATCATCTGGCTACTGTTTGCCCGAAACCTGCCCTCGGTCGACCGGCTCAAGACCTATGAGCCGCCCCTGCCGACCTATGTGCGCGGCTATGACGGTGCGCCGGTTCACAGCTATGCGCGTGAGCGTCGGGTGCAATTGCGATACGACGAATTTCCGCCGCTGCTCGTCCGCGCCTATCTCGCCGCCGAGGATCGGACCTTCTTTGAACATAGCGGGCTCGATTATCCCGGCATCATCGCCGCGATGTTCACCAACCTGACAAGTTCGGGCAGGCCGGTCGGCGCCTCGACGATCACCCAGCAGGTGGCCAAGAACCTGCTCCTGACCAATGAGGCGAGTTACGTCCGCAAGGTCAAGGAAGCGATACTCGCCAAGCGGATCGAAAGCGCGCTGACCAAGCAGCAGATCCTCGAACTTTACCTCAACCAGATCGATCTCGGTCGCCGCAGTTTTGGCGTTCAGGCCGCCGCCCGGGCCTATTTCGGCAAGGATGTCGGCGAACTGGCGCTCCACGAAATGGCCTATCTCGCGATCCTGCCCAAGGGGCCGTCGAACTACAGGCCCGAGCGTTTCTATGAGCGAGCCATCGCTCGACGGAACTGGGTTCTGGACGGCATGCTCAAGAATGAGTTCATCGATCAGGGCTTGCATGATGCAGCGGTAGCACAGCCGCTCGGCACAATCCCGCGAGCGGCTGCGTCGAGCGAAGCCGTCGGGGGCTATTATACCGAGGAATTGCGGCGCGAACTCATTGCGAAGTTCGGCGAAAACTCCGATGGCGGGCGCAACCCCTTCAGCGTCTATGATGGGGGGCTTTGGGTGCGTTCCTCGCTCGATCCCAAAATCCAGCAATATGCTGAAAATGCGCTGCGCGACGGGCTTGTCCGCTACGATAGGGGTAAGGGTTGGAGCGGCCCGATCAGGACTTTGGTCGCAGATGAAAATTGGGCGCAACGCCTTGCCTCGGCCAATCTTGGCGCCGGATATCCGGACTGGCGCGCCGCCATTGTGCTTGGAAAGGATGCAACGTCCGTCAGGATTGGCTTTGCCGACGGAAACACCGGTTTCATGCCCGCGTCTGCCGCAACGATGCCAAGGAGCCGGACCGCCACCACCGCATTCGAGTTGATCAAACCTGGAGACGTCATCGCCGTCAAGTCAGAAGGCGGCGTTTGGGTCCTGCGCAACGTGCCCGAGATTTCAGGGGGCATGGTCGTTCAGAATCCGCACACCGGGCAAATCCTGGCGATGCAGGGCGGGTTCGACTCGCGAATCGCGACCTATAATCGCGCCACGCAGGCCGAGCGTCAGCCAGGATCCAGTTTCAAGCCTTTCGTCTATAGCGCCGCGCTCGATGGCGGCATGACTCCAGCAGATATCATCATCGATGGGCCGTTCTGCGTTTTCCAGTCGGCAAGACTGGGCCAGAAGTGCTTTCGCAACTTCAGCGGTGGAGGCTCTGGCCCGCACACGATGCGCTGGGGGCTTGAGCAATCGCGCAACTTGATGACTGTCCGCGCCGCCTCGCAAACCGGCATGGAACGCGTCGTGAAACTGGCCTCGTCGGTCGGGATCAGCAAACCAGGCAAGAATTATCCTGCCGTGCTCGCAATCGCGCTCGGCGCCGGTGAGACAACCGTGACAAAATTGGTCAATGCCTATTCGATCCTGGTCCGCAACGGCGTCGACGTCAGGCCGACTCTGGTCGATTTCGTGCAGGACCGGAGGGGAAAGGTTCGCTTTCGCGCCGATACCCGGCCTTGCGAACGCTGCAACATGCCCGAATATGATGGCAAGCCAATGCCGCGCCCGCCTGCGCGCACAAAGCAGGCGATCGATCCTCTGACCGCCTATCAGGTCGTTCATATGCTTGAAGGGGTGATCCAGCGCGGCACGGCAACCCCCCTGCGCGACCTGAAACGACCAATCTTCGGCAAAACCGGCACGACATCGGGCCCCACAAATGTCTGGTTCGTAGGCGGTTCCACAGACATGATTGCCGGGCTTTACATGGGATATGATACACCTCGGTCGATGGGCGGCTATGCACAAGGCGGCACGATTGCGGTTCCGATCTTCAAGGATTTCGCCGAAAAGGCGATGAAGGACATGCCCGTCATCCCCTTCCGCGCACCTGCCGGCATCCGCATGATCAGGATCGACCGCGCTTCGGGGAAGCGTGTTTTTGGCACCTGGCCGACGGACGATCCCAAGGCGGCCGTGATTTGGGAAGCCTTCAAGCCCGAAAGCGAGCCCCGCCGAACAATCCGGCGCGACGAACTGACGGACATCAAGAAGAAGGCCGAAGTCACGCCATCACAAGCGGGCGCCGGCAACAACCAGGCGCGCGATACCGAATTCTTGCAACGTGAGGGCGGAATCTACTAACGCCGCCCCATACCCTGAATACCAATATTTTTTGGAGACACCCGATGCGCGCTGAAGCGCAGGCTCACG
>JANLST010000269.1:0-5758 GCA_031362505.1 Sphingomonadales bacterium | reverse complement strand
GGGCCAGCCGGTTGCCGATCTTACACCGGCGCGTACCGAAGCGCAGCTTGGCCGGATGCTTGACCAACTGCTCAAGCAACTTCCGGTTCAGGGAGAAGCGCAGTCGCTTGAGGCCGAGATCGAACCGCTGATTGCGATGGGCGAAGAGGTGCTGGCGAGCGGCGATGCCGGGCGCGCGGTTGGCGTTTTTGCCCAGATCGTCGAGATGGCGCCGGACAATCCGGCGGCAATGTCCGGCCTGATCCGCGCGCATGTTGCAGCGGGTGAGCTTGAAGCCGCGGAAGCGCTTGTTGCGGGTCTTGCGCCCGATACTGTGAAGGATGCGGCCATTGCCCGCGCCATTTCAACCCTCACTCTGGCCCGCGACGTCAAGCCAGTCGATGATCTGTCCGGCCTTCGTGCGCAGGTTGAGGCCGATCCTGACAATCACCAGCTTCGTTTTGAACTTTCGGGCGGCCTCATGGCGGCCGGTGACCGCGACGGGGCGGCAAACGAACTGCTCACCATTATTGCGGCGGACCGCGAATGGAATGACGGCGCGGCGCGGACCCAGCTACTCAAACTGTTCGAAGTCGTCGGCATCGAGGATCCCTGGGTGTCGGCACAACGGCGCAAGCTTTCGGCGGTGCTCTTCACATGACAACCCAGACGCTCACCCGACTGTCCGTGTTCCCGCTTGCGGGCGTATTGCTTTTTCCAGGCATGCATTTGCCGCTTCATATTTTCGAGCCGCGATATCGTGCGCTGGTCTCGGATGCGATGGCCCGCGACCGGCGGATAGCGATGATCCAGCCTCGCGCGGCTGGCGACAAGCCGCCGCTTTATACGATGGGCTGTGTCGGGCATGTCGCACAGGTTGAGGCGCTCGAAGACGGACGATACAATATCGTGCTGGAGGGCAAGGCGCGCTTCCGTCTGGTGCGCGAACTCGACGTGACGACGCCATTTCGGCAGATCGAAGCCGAACTCCTTGCCGTGAAAGAGGATGAAACGCTTGCGCTCGCCGAGCGTGCGGGGCTTGAATCCGAATCTCGCAGGTTCGCGACCGCGCAGGGCTATGCCGTCGATTGGGAAGCGGTATCACGGCTCGACGATGAGGCACTGGTCAACGGCATTTCCCAGATCGCACCGTTTGACGCCGCCTCGAAACAAGCCCTGCTTGAAGCCAACAGCCTGTCTGAACGTACCGAGTTGATCGTACAGATGCTCCAGTTCTTCGGGCGTCACGACGGGGAGGAACGGGTCACGCTTCAGTGAGCCTCGATCCTTCAATAGTGGCCATACTCGTCTGCCCGATGACGCGGACCAGACTGACCTACGACGAGGCCGCACAGGAACTCATTTCAGAAGCGGCGGGCGTGGCCTATCCGATCCGAAACGGCACGCCGATCATGCTGATTGAAGAAGCGCGAATCCTGGAGCCTCAGACCTCGACTCCCTGAAGCAGCTTGGGCAGGTCTCCACTACTGCCGCGCGCCTCTGCCATGAACAACGCCTTCAAGGGAGGAAGCTTCTGCACCGCGCCCAAACCGAAACGGCGGATCGCAGAGGCAGGTTTACCCGGAATGCCGAATAGTCGTGTCAGGCTGTCGGTCGCGACGGCGACGGCCAGGCTGTCCACACTGCGCCAGCGCTCGTAGCGTGACAGGAGTTGTGCATCGCCCAGATCGAGTCCAAGCCGCGCGCCTTCCACAAGCACTTCGACCAGAGCCGCAACGTCACGAAAACCGAGATTGAGGCCTTGCCCCGCAATCGGGTGCATCCCGTGCGCGGCATCTCCGACCAGCGCGAGCCGCTCCCCTGTGATGCGCCCGGCGTGGTGAAAGCCGAGCGGAAAAGTGCTGCGTGGAGCGGCCAGAGAGATTTTCCCCAGCAATCCACCCGCGCGCTTGGTGATTTCGGCAAGAAAGGCCCGTTCGGAAAGCGCCAGCACGCCAACAGCGTCCTTAGGGCTGACTGTCCAGACCAAAGCCGATCGTGTCCCCGGGTTGAGCGGTAATAGCGCGAAGGGTCCCGCGGGATAGAAAATTTCGTGCGCCACATTATTGTGGTTCTTTTCGTGATCGAACGCCGAAATAATCGCGGTATGATCGTATTTCCAGCGCGCGACCCGGATCCCCGCGGCTTCGCGGGTCGGCGAATTACGGCCTTCACAAGCGAGCAGAAGCGGCGCCTTCAGCTGCTTTCCACTGGCGAGCGCAACGCGGACACCCGCTTCGCCGCGCTCCACAGCGGTGGCGCGATCGGGCATGTGAAGCGCAATGCCTTTGGTTTTGAGTGCAGTTTCGCGCAAAATCTGCCTTAGCACGCGGTTTTCGAGCATGATGCCCAAGGGCTCGTCATCCTCGGCCGTGGTGAAGTCGAGCGCATTCTTCTGCAAGCCGTCGCGCACTTCGATCCGGTGAATCGCGCAACCAAGCGGTTTCAACCGCTCGGCGACACCGATCGTCTCGAGCATCCGCCAGCTTGCACTGGCAACCGCGCTCGCCCGCCCGTCAAAACCGACGGCCAGCGCCTTTTCCGGATTGAGCGGGTCGATCACTGCCGAAGTCAGTCCATGCGCGTCGAGCGCAATGGCCAGCGTCAGCCCAACAAGGCCGCCGCCCAATATGATGACATCGCTTGAGTCCATGCTTTCCTCTACCCCAAACCGCCAGTGACTCAAGCATTTCAGCCAGACTCTTGACGGCGAGTCACCGCCCGGCGCATTAAGCGCCATCAAGAACAGACAGCGCACGGGAACGGGAGGCGCATATGGCCAGTCGGGCGCAAACATGGCAGGATTCAATTAAGCGCGGCGCACTCCGCAGTGGGGCTATGCTGGGCGCAATTGCGCTGGGGTTTGGCGCGCTTGTCCTGACATTGCTTCTTGCAAGTTATCAGCCGAGCGACCCGGCGTTGAATACCTCGGCTGGAGGCCCGGCGCGCAACCTGATTGGCGCGCCCGGCGCGTGGATTTCCGATGGCCTGCTTTCGCTCATCGGGCCCGCAGCCGCGCTGCTGGTCCCACTGATCATTGTCGCAGCATCGCGGCTTTGGCGGGGGGTTCCGGTCACCGGGTGGGGGCAACGTGCATTCAGGGCGTTCGTCGGAATCGCAATGATTGATGTCGCTCTCGCGTTGTTCAAGGGGGATGCTGTTTCGGGGCTGCCCGGCGGCCTTGGCGGCGCTTTGGGATATGTCGGCGCTGGGATTCTGGATTGGATCACAAGCTTCGTCCCCGATCCTGCCATCTCGCGTCTTGTCGGGCTTGGTATTGCCGTGCTGCTGGCAGTTTCAGGCATTATTGTCTGGGCGATCAGCCTTGGGCTTGATGCCGATGAAAGAAGTTGGCTGTTCCGCAGACGTAATCGCGAAGCCGATTCTACGGATCAATTTGCAGCCCCTCCAGTCATCAAAATGCCTGAACCTCGCCCGGCTCCACCGCCGCGAAACGATGACCGCAAACCCATTATCAATCTTGGAGGCGCCAAACCTGTCCCGGCCACCCCTCCAAAAAAGCCTGCACAATCCGCCTTTGATCTAAAAGACCGCTATGTGCTGCCTTCGCTTGATCTGCTCAAGAAGGCACCTCCTTCAACTGGACCGCAGATCGACAAAGCCGGACTCGAACGGAATGCGCGACTGCTTGAATCCGTCCTTGATGATTTCCACGTGAAAGGCTCGATCGTTGAAGTGCGCCCAGGGCCGGTCGTGACGATGTACGAGCTGGAGCCGGCCTCGGGGATCAAGGCAAGTCGGGTCGTGCAGCTCGCGGATGATATCGCGCGCAACATGTCGGCAATGTCTGCGCGGGTTGCAACCATTCCGGGCCGCAGTGTTATCGGCATCGAATTGCCGAATGCCCGTCGAGAATCCGTTGTGTTCCACGAGCTCGCGTCAAGTCAGGCGTTCGAAGACCAGACTGCGCAACTGCCTATCATCCTTGGCAAGAACATTGCTGGCGATCCGGTAATCGCCGATCTTGCTCCGATGCCGCATCTTCTGGTGGCGGGCACCACTGGTTCCGGCAAGTCGGTTGGCCTCAATGCGATGATCCTGTCGTTGCTTTATCGCCTCACGCCGGACCAGTGCCGCCTCATCATGATCGATCCAAAGATGCTTGAACTTAGCATCTATGACAATATTCCACATCTGTTGTCGCCAGTGGTGACTGAGCCCGCAAAGGCGATTCGGGCGCTCAAATGGGCAGTCGAGCAGATGGAGGATCGTTACCGGATGATGGCCTCTCTCGGCGTCCGCGGCCTGTCGAGTTTCAATGACAAGGTCCGGCAGGCCCGGGCCAAGGGACAACAGCTCGGGCGCAAGGTGCAGACTGGCTATGATGCCGAAACAGGGCAGCCGATCTACGAAGAAGAAAAGCTGGAATATGAGCCATTGCCCCAGATCGTTATCATTGTGGACGAACTTGCCGACCTCATGATGACGGCGGGCAAGGAAGTCGAATTCCTGATCCAGCGGCTGGCGCAAAAGGCGCGCGCTGCAGGTATTCATCTGATCATGGCGACGCAGCGTCCGTCGGTTGATGTCATCACTGGTGTGATCAAGGCAAACCTGCCGACGCGTATCAGCTTTGCCGTTACGTCAAAAATTGATTCGCGTACGATCCTTGGCGAACAGGGAGCCGAACAACTGCTTGGCAAGGGCGACATGCTCTACATGCCTGGCGGCAAGCAGGTTGCACGTGTCCATGGTCCGTTTGTCTCGGATGATGAAGTCCGCGCAGTGGCCGATCATTGGCGATCGCAGGGCGTGCCTGATTATATCATGGCGGTTACTGAAGAACCCGAAGATGGTGGCTGGACCATCGATGGCGCACCCTCAGGCGAAGATAGCCCCGAAGACCAACTTTTCCGGCGCGCGGTCCAGGTCGTGGCGGAGAGCCAGAAGGCGTCGACCTCCTACGTCCAGCGTCAGTTGCGCGTGGGGTACAACAGCGCAGCGCGCCTGATCGAGCGGATGGAAAGCGAAGGCCTGGTCAGTCGACCTGACCATGTTGGGCGGCGTGAAGTGCTGATCGATGCCGAGGGTCACGCGATTTAGATTCACTTGCCGTTCAACTGGCGGGATGCATCAGTGCCGCCCATATCCGGAGTTTTGAATGCATTTCCGATCCGTTTCCATGCTTGCGGCCTTCGCAATCGCTACTCCCGTGTCGGCCGAATCGAATGATCTGGTATCCGTTTCGAGCCATCTGAAAGCCGTCGCAACGATGACAGCAGCCTTCATACAGACCGATCGTGCGGGCAAGACGGTGAATGGTACGCTGACACTCAAGCGTCCGGGGCGGATTCGCTTTCAGTACGAAAAGGGCGTGCCGATCTTGATCGTAAGCGATGGCAAAGCCCTGACCTTTATCGATTATTCGGTGCGGCAGGTGCAGCGCTGGCCGATTGGCAATTCGCCGCTTGGTGTGCTGCTCGATCCAAACCGGGACCTAAAGCTTTTTGCGAAGCTGATCCCGACTGCCGATCCAAGATTGGTGCTGGTTGAAGCACGCGATACAAAGAGACCCCAATATGGCGTCATTACCCTTGCCTTTTCGCGCGAAGCTTCGGCGCCTGCCGGCCTGATGCTGCAAGGCTGGGTTACGCTCGACAGTCAGGGGAACCGCACGTCAATTCGCCTTTCAAACCAGGCGTTCAATACCACGGTGTCGGATGAAGCGTTCAAATGGCGCGACCCGCGCCCGAATATAAAGGGCCGCTGAACGAGCCATTCATATTGGCGACAGGAAGCCGATCTATAATCGACCATG
>JANLST010000238.1:0-2798 GCA_031362505.1 Sphingomonadales bacterium | reverse complement strand
AAGCAATAGTCTTTTTCATGGGGTAATCCCTCCCGTTAGGTCAACAAAGCGGCGGTCAGCGCGAAAGGCTATCACGCCCCCTCGGACCGGCGGGGTTTGGCACTAGCGATTCATTCATTTCTTGGCAATCAAGATTCTTCACTCTCTTTTCACGGTTCATCAAACCAGGAATTCAGATTGAAAATCGTGTCGAATGCGAGGATATTGACATATAAAGAATTCTTTATATGTTAGGTGGATGCCAACGTCGCTCGATATATTCCGTGGCCTTGCCGATCCGACCCGGCTGCGAATCATTACACTTTTGCGCCAAATGGAGTTGTCAGTAGGCGAGCTTGCCCAGGTTTTAGGGCAAAGTCAGCCGCGCGTATCGCGCCATGTCAAGATATTGTGCGACGCCGGACTGGCTTCACGGCGCAAGGAGGGGAGCTGGGCATTCCTTTGTCCGGGCCCTTCCTGGCGAGTTGATCCCCTGTTTCACGCGATTGACCAATGGCAATCGCGCGACGGCGAAAACCACTGGGCTGTTGCCGATTCGGCGCGCTTGGCAGCGGTCCATGCAGATCGCGCATCCTCGGCCGAACGATATTTTGCGGCTCATGCAGCGCAATGGGACGCGATCCGCTCGCTCCACGTCGCCGAGAGCGAAGTTGAGGCGGCAATGGTTGAAGCGTTAAAGGAAGGCCCGGTCGGCCGACTGGTTGACGTTGGAACGGGCACAGGCCGCATGATCGAGCTGTTCGGGGGTGCTGCCAAATCGGCAATCGGCATCGATCGTAGCCCGGAAATGCTCAGACTTGCGCGCGGCAAACTCAGCAAACTTGGTGTTGGAGCGCTGGAACTGCGCCAGGGTGATCTTGCAGCGCTGCCCGTCCCGGACCATGTCGCAGATACCGTAATCCTTCACCAGGTGCTCCACTTCATACCGGCGCCGGAACGGGCAATTTCAGAACTGTCACGCATCCTTTCTTCCTCTGGACGGCTCCTTATTGTCGATTTTGCTCCACACGAACGGGAAGAGTTGCGCGATCGTGACGCCCATGCCCGTCTAGGCTTTTCCGACGAACAGGTTGCCGGATGGCTTTCCGCTGCCGGACTTGAGTGCGATCTGGTCAAGAATCTCGAGGGCGGCACCCTTACCGTCAAGCTCTGGCGAGCGCGACGCCGCGCCGAACCTCTATTGAAAGTTGTTGCGGCATGAGTCCGACTTTTTCCCAACTCGAAGAGGCGCGTCTTGCGCTTGCCACACCTCTCTTTGCCGACCTTGCCGGCGATGCTGAGGTGAGCTTTGAATTCTTCCCACCCAAGACGCCGAGGATGGAAGAGACATTGTGGGATACAATGAAAACTCTCGAACCGCTTGGGCCCCGTTTTGTGTCAGTCACATATGGCGCCGGCGGATCGACACGCGAGCGTACCCACGCAACGGTTGAGAGGATAGCCCGGGAAACCAGCATACCGGCCGCTGCTCATCTGACTTGCGTCGATGCGACCAAGGACGAAATCGCCGAAGTCGCACGCGCCTATTGGGACGCGGGCGTGCGGCATATCGTCGCGCTGCGTGGTGATCCGCCCGTGCAAGGTGCGCGTTTTGCGCCTCACCCACTTGGATATAGCGGCGCAGCCGACCTTGTCGCAGGTCTCAAAACGGTCGCGCCATTCGAGATTTCGGTTGCCTGCTACCCCGAAACGCACCCTGATTCCCGAACACCTGCGGCCGACCTCGACAATCTTAAGCGCAAGCTCGACGCTGGAGCAAGCCGGGCGATCTCCCAGTTCTTTTTTGAACCTGAGACGTTTTTCCGTTTCCGCGACCAAGTTGCGGCGGCCGGAATTGACGCCGAAATCCTGCCTGGAATTATGCCGGTCAGCAACTTCGCGGCGATCCAGCGCATGTCGGCGATGTGCGGTACGGACGTTCCGGTCTGGCTGGCCAGGCTGTTCGAAGGGCTCGACGATCATCCCGCTGCCCGACAGCTTGTCGCGGCCACAGTTTCGGCAGAACTGTGCCGCAGGCTCTATGCCGGTGGCGTCCGTCATTTCCATTTCTATACGCTCAACCGTGCGGAACTCAGCTATGCGATCTGCCACCTGCTTGGATTGCGGCCAAAGGAGAGTGTGGAATGACCCCACGTGAAGTACTCAAAGCCTCTGCTGCCCAACGCATACTTGTGACAGACGGTGCCTTTGGCACCGAGATCCAGAACTACAAGCTCGACGAAGCGGCCTATGCGGGTACGCTCGGACTGGCGCGTGACCAGAAGGGCAACAACGACATTTTGGCGCTGACCCGCCCGGAAATCGTTGATAGCATAACGCGCGCCTATCTGGCCTCTGGAGCCGATATCGTCTCGACGAACACCTTTTCGGCAAACAGCATCAGCCAAGCCGATTATGGCGCAGAACATCTGGTACGCGAGATTAATCTTGCTTCGGCCCGGATAGCGCGTGCGGCTGCCGATGACGCAGCAAAGGATGGACGACCGCGATTCGTTGCCGGTGCGATCGGGCCAACCAACAAGACGCTCTCGCTCTCTCCCGACGTCAACGACCCGGGCTTTCGCGAGATCGACTTCGACTTTCTCAAGAATGTTTATCGCGAGCAGGCCGATGCCCTTCTTGAAGGCGGAGTGGACTTCATCCTGATCGAAACAATATTCGATACGCTGAACGCCAAGGCAGGGATCATGGCCGTGCTTGAGGCGCAGCAGGATTTGGGCCGCGATGTCCCGCTGATGCTGTCGATGACGCTGACCGATCTGTCCGGCCGCAACCTGTCCGGTCATACGGTCGAGGCC
>JANLST010000213.1:0-2858 GCA_031362505.1 Sphingomonadales bacterium | reverse complement strand
ACCTCCGAAGGCCCAGGACTGGCTATTGATGCGCCTTTTGCGGCGACCCTGCCCAATTCGGAGAACCTGATCCGCTGGAGTATCGGCGATCAGGGTTTTGCGATGCATCTGTCTGGAGAAGTGCCAGGTCGCATTTCAGAGGCGCTGCGCGATCCGGGGTTCCGACAGGTCTTGACCGGCGGCGTTCAACCACAGGAGATCGATGCCTGGGCGGTGCATGGCGGCGGGCGTTCGATCCTCGACGCCGTTGCGCATGCGCTCGGCCTGAACGACGCGTTGCTGGCGATCTCTCGCGGCGTGCTGCATGATTATGGCAATATGTCCTCATCCACGCTGATGTTCGCGCTTGCCGGGTTCATGAATCTCAACCCCAAGCGCGGCGTTGCCCTCGCCTTTGGGCCCGGCCTTGCCGCTGAAGGCTTTGGCTTTCATGGCGTCAGTTGAAATGTTGACCGCTCGCTCGCTCGCCGATGAAATGATGGACGATCCCGCGCTCTCTCTTTCGACCTATTCTGCGGTACTCCACGATCTCGCGCAGGTGAACACGGTCACGCTGGCCCGTCGCCCGACATTGGCATTCCTCGATCGGGCGCTTGGCAGCGCAAAGCGGTTCCGCCTGCTCGATGTCGGATTTGGCGATGGAGACATGCTTCGAACGATTGCCCGCTGGGCTGCAAAGCGCGGCGTCGATGCCGAACTGGCGGGGATTGACCTCAATCCAAGGAGCGAAGCGGTTGCTCGAGCCGCGACGTCCGAGCCGATGCCGATTGACTGGCGTACCGGAGACTATGCCGATCAATCCGGCGAGCCATGGGATTTCATCGTCTCCAGCCTGGTCGCGCATCACATGACACACGGTCAACTGATCGGCTTCCTGGGCTTTATGGAAACACACGCAAAACGCGGATGGTTGGTGAATGACCTGCATCGCCACGGCTTTGCCTATGCTGGCTTTCCTTTGCTGGCGTGGCTTATGCGCTGGCACCCGATTGTCCGTCATGACGGCCGATTATCGATCGCACGATCCTATCGTCCGGCCGAGTGGCCGGCGATGCTCACAGAAGCCCGCATCCTGAATGCAAGAATTTTCCGCGCCTTTCCTTTCCGGCTATGCGTCGAATCGATCCGCTGATCGTTGGCGGCGGTCCGGCGGGTGCTGCCGCCGCGATAATGCTTGCCCGGTCTGGTGTCAGGCCCGTCGTGCTCGAACGCCAGCGCGAGACGGGCGATGCTCTTTGCGGCGGCTTCCTGAGTTGGCGCACACTCCAGACTCTCGAAACGCTGGGCATCGACGCGATTGACGGGCATCGGATCGACCGATTGCGCCTTTTTGCCGGCAACAGTTTTGGCGAAGCCTTGTTACCCCATCCCGCATTGGGTGTGTCCCGTCACCGGCTTGATTCGATGTTGCTGGAACGGGCGGAAAGTCTGGGCGTGGGTATCGAACGCGGCGTGACCGTGCGCGAATGGTCAGAAGGCCGGATCGAGACCGGAGATGGGGCAACGCTTACCCCCGAAACACTGTTTCTTGCGACAGGCAAGCATGACCTGCGTGGGATTGGTCGTCCTCGCGACGCATCGGATGACCAGACGATCGGTATTCGCGTCCGGTTATCGCCGCATCCTGCCCTTGAGGCATTGGCCGGCAACGCCATTGAATTGCATCTTTTCGATCAAGGCTATTGCGGGCTGGAACTACAGGAGGGAGGGCGTGGCAATCTGTGCCTTGCCGTGCGCAAATCTCGTCTTGGCCTGGCGGGGGGCGATCCTGACCGGTTGTTGGTGGAATGGGCGGCTGAAAGCCCGGCTTTTGCAGAAAGGCTGGCATTTCGCGACAGTGGATCGGAAGCCATCGGCGCGGTCCCCTATGGCTGGATCGCCCATCACGCCGTGCCGGGAGTCTTTCGCTTGGGCGATCAGGCGGCCGTGATTCCCTCACTTGCTGGCGAAGGCAACGGGATTGCAATGGCCAGCGGGATTATGGCCGCCCAGGGCTGGCTGGCGGGTGAAACACCCCAAGCCTTCCAGTCGCGACTTGCGGATGCGACGTCGCGCCCCGTGACTATCTCCCGTTGGCTTTGGCATTGGGGAGAACAGCCCGCCAGCGCCCGATTGCTGACGCAGGGAGTCCGCATCCTGCCTTGGCTTGCAAGCCGTTTTGCCGAATGGACGCGGATTCGCCATTGATTGCGGCGAAATCCCGCCCCACATTGGCACCATGGAACGACTCGATCTCAGCGAAACCGAATGGCGTGCGCGCCTGACTCCCGAACAGTATGCGGTGTTGCGCGAAGCCGGCACCGAGCGCGCGTTTGCGGGGAACCTGAACTATAACAAGGCCTCCGGCCGCTATGACTGCATGGGCTGCGGCAATCCACTGTTCGAAAGTGATCGCAAGTTTGATTCGGGTTCGGGCTGGCCGAGTTTCACGGCACCTGTCAGCCCCGATGCCGTAGTCGAGCATCGCGACATCAGCCACGGGATGGTCCGGGTCGAAGTGCGATGTGCGAAATGCGATGGCCATTTAGGCCATGTCTTTCCTGACGGCCCGCGCGAAGACACAGGCCTGCGTTATTGCATGAACAGCGTTGCGCTGGATTTCAAGACCGACGAAAAAGCCTGAGTCTTGCGGGCCTGACTCTTGCGGGGGCGACTCGCACCCCCTATCATCGTTGACCAATGGCTCGCCGCAAAACCGCCAAATCTCCAAGGCCCTGGTATGTAAGGGTGTTTCGATACAGCTTCTTTGCCGGACTGGCGGGGCTGTTTGCGCTTATCATTGCCGTCTCGGTCGCCTGGTCCACGCTGCCGTCCTACGAAGAGCTGAAACAATCGCCCAACGGACAGATGATCCGGGT
>JANLST010000184.1:0-3514 GCA_031362505.1 Sphingomonadales bacterium | reverse complement strand
CTTGCCGCGCGCATAGCGGAGACACGGCCATAGGTGCAAGCGGCAGGACGAATTGGGATTCCCGCTGCCCGTTAATTGTGCGACACATGCTGCATGTGGGCTTACCGATTTCGCGCAGCGATTGCTCTTGCAACAACATCTCTTGTTACGGGTGCGCCGGTTGCCACCGTCGCGGATGCACAGGAGGCAACCGGATACCTGTCATTTGTCGCGCAACTTCGCGCGCAGGCTGAATCGCAAGGTGTATCGTCCGCAACGCTTGATTCGGTGATGCCGACGCTTTTTTTCAGCCAGCGGGTCGTCGATCTCGATCGCGCCCAGCCCGGTGGTCCGCCAAACGCGCCGATTCCGAAATTTGCACCCTACGCGGCAAAGCACGTTGACGCGGCGAGGATCAGCGGCGGTCGGAAAAAGTATACGGAGCTGCGCGGCATGCTCGGCAAAGTCGAACGGGAGACTGGCGTGCCCGAAGCGATGATGATCGCAATCTGGGGCCATGAAACCAATTACGGAGCCTATACCGGCGATTTCGATCTCGCAAATGCGCTGGCGACCTTGGCCTTTGAGGGCCGAAGGCGTGCCTTGTTTGCGACGGAATTTGTCGCGACACTCAAGCTGATGGACAAGGGCGTCCCGCGCCAGCAGTTGAAGGGAAGCTGGGCTGGTGCAACCGGATATCCTCAATTCCTGCCGTCCACCTATCTGCGCTATGGCAGGGATGGAGACGGGGATGGTCGGGCCGATATCTGGGCAAACAATGCCGATGCCCTGGCCTCCATCGCAAATTATTTCGTCAATTCGGGTTGGCGGAGCGGTGTTCCCTGGGGCGCAAAGACGGTGGTCCCCGATACGCTCGATCGCAATCTCATTCGAGCGCGTACCGTGCCGCCGCGATGTCCGCGCGTCTATGAACGCCATAGCCAGTGGAAGACAATCGCGGAGTGGCGTTCGCTTGGAGTCGTTCCCGTTGTTAGCAAGGGCTTGCAGGATTCCGATCTGGCAAGCCTGCTTGAACCCGATGGGCCCGGCGCGACGGCCTACCTGCTGACCGGGAACTATCGCGTCATCCTCGAATATAATTGCTCAAACTTTTATGCATTATCGGTAGGACTGTTGGCCGATGCAGTTGAGAAAGACTATTAGGATTTTTCTCCTCGTTGCAGGCGGGCTCGCATTGATCGGCGCAGACGCACCTGCCGACCGTGCCAGTTACGACGAGGTCGGTCGGGCAAGCTGGTATGGTGCCGAGCTTGCGGGGAACAAGACTGCCAGCGGCGAAATGTTCAAGCCCGATGCAATCACTGCTGCGCATCGCACCTTGCCGCTGCCGAGCTATGTCGAAGTGACCAATCTCGACACCGGGCGGACAATCCTTGTCAGGATCAACGATCGCGGGCCGTTCACCGGTGACCGGATCATCGATATTTCGCAAGGCGCCGCGCGGCAATTGGGCATTGCAGGGCAGGGGCACTTCCCGGTCCGCGTTCGCCGCGTCAATCCACCCGAATACGAAAAGACAGCGCTGGTGAACGGCGGAAAAGCGGCCGAACGGCTTCCAACCCCGACGGCCTTGCTGAACGCGCTGCGCAAGAAGTTGGCCGCAATGCCGGTTGTGGTTGCCAAGCCTCCTGTTGCACCAGTAGCAAAAATGCCCCTGCCATCGCCCGTACATCCGCTGAAGCCAATAGTCGCAACGGGTCGCGCCTATTTCCTTCAGGTCGGTTCATTCAGCACCGAAGCCCGAGCCAATATTGCCGCAAAACAGGTTGGCGGCAGCAGTCAGGCCAGCGGCAAATACTGGCGCGTGCATACTGGACCTTATCCGAGCGTAGAAGCAGCAAAGGCGGCGCTTGGCCCTGTCATGGCAAAAGGCTATCGCGACGCTAGAATCACCCGCTGAGTCGAAAGCCCCTCATGAAAAGCCTGATTGCGTTTCCCGCCGCCCTTCTTGCACTGTCCATTCCTGTCAGCGCCGCCGCGCCGCCGTTCGAGACGGCCGCACCGGTTGCGTATATGGTCGATTTGTCGTCCGGAGCTGTGCTTTACGCGAAGGACGCGGACCGACGGATTCCTCCGGCTTCAATGGCCAAGATGATGACGGCGCATCTTGCCTTTCGCCTGATCAAGCAGGGCAAGTTCCGGCTTGATCAGAAATTCACGGTCCGTCCCGAGACCTGGACCAAATGGCATGGGCCTGAGGCGGGCTCGACAATGTTCCTTTCGGTTGGCGAGGAAGTAAGCATCGAAAATTTGCTCCATGGCATTGTCACGCTTTCCGGCAATGATGCGTGCGTGGTGCTGGCTGAAGGGATGTTCGGCACGGAACAGGCCTTTGTCGCGCAGATGAACGCTGAAGCAAAGCGGCTCGGCCTAGCCAACAGCCAATATGGCACGTCGAATGGTTGGCCCGATGGCGGAATTACTTATACGACTGCCAAGGATCTTGCGACCCTTGGCCGGGCGACGATTGATGAAACCCCGGACCTTTACAAGAAGTTCTACAGCCAGACGGATTTCACTTGGGGAAAGACGTTGGGAGCGGGTGCGCCCATTACCCAGGCGAATCGCAATCCGATTCTGGGCAAGATTCCCGGGGCTGACGGGATAAAGACCGGTCACACCGACGAAGCGGGCTATGGCTTTACTGGGTCGGCCGAACAGAATGGTCGGCGGATTGTCATGGTGGTTGCCGGTATCGACAGCTACAATAACCGGATCGCCGAATCCGTAAAGTTCATGGATTGGGGCTTCAAGGCTTGGGAATCGAAGCCGCTGGTGGCTGCGGGCAAGGTTGTCGAACACGCCGAAGTCCAGATGGGCAGTTCCTCGTCCATAGGGCTGGTCGCGCCGCGGAATATCGCGGTGACCCTGCCGATGGGCGCATCGGCCAACATGACGGTCAGCGTGGTCTATGATGGCCCGATCAAGGCGCCCATCGCAAAGGGACAGCATATTGCTGACCTGGTGGTGTCGACGCCCGATACGGCACCGCAGGTCATGCCGCTCGTCGCGGAAACGGCTGTGTCCGAGGCTGGCTTTTTTGGTCGCGTTTGGGCCGGTTTGATGTCATTCTTCGGCGGGTGAACGGCACAAAAAATCGCGGACGTTTTATAACGCTTGAGGGCGGAGAGGGTGTTGGCAAATCGACCCAGCTCCTGGCACTCGCTGCGGCGATTCGTGTTCGCGGGCATGCTGTAATCACGACACGCGAGCCCGGTGGAAGCCCCGGTGCCGAGGCAATCCGCACGATGCTGATGGAAGGCAAAACCGATCGTTGGAGCCCGCGTGCCGAAGCGCTCCTCTTTGCTGCGGCTCGTGCCGACCATGTCGAAAAAAACATCCTACCGGCATTGGAACGCGGAGACTGGGTCATTTGCGACCGTTTCATCGATTCCACACGCGCCTATCAGGGCGGAGCCGGCGGGCTCAGCGATGTCGACATCATGACGCTTCACCGCATCGGGAGCCAAGGACTGCTGCCTGACAGGACACTCGTCCTCAAGCTCGATACGAG
>JANLST010000174.1:0-5994 GCA_031362505.1 Sphingomonadales bacterium | reverse complement strand
AATGCCCGCGCTTTCGCCTACGGGAGCCGAAATATAGGCGCTCGTCTCGATTGTCTTTTCATTGGCATAGCTGGCCGTGATGCCTCCTTCAAAACGATCGCCCGGCTTCAGGGTTGAAATCACAATTGCACCTGCCGCAGCATTGCGACCGTAGATGGCGCCTTGCGGACCTTTGAGGATTTCGACCTGACGAAGCGTTCCCTGATTCTGGTTCAGCTGAGCAGTATTGGTCTTGAGGATGCCGTCGACAACAAGCGCCACAGAGCTTTCCGCGTCGCGTGCGCCGTTGATGCCGCGAATGTTGATCTGCGTATCGCCAGCCTCAGCCGTTCCGGTCACGATTGTCACGCCTGGCGTGAGTTCGGTGAAGGCCTGTGCGTTTCTCGCTCCGGTATCGGCCAGCGCGTCTGCTGTAAGGACCGAGACGGAGGCCGGAACGTCGATCAGTCTTTCATTTTGGCGACGCGCAGTGACAATGATGTCATCGCTTGAGACACCTTCTTCAGGTGCTGTTTGTGACAGCGCCGGACTGGCCGTCAGTGTGATGGCCGATATCGAGCTCATCAGAATTATTTTGGTGATGCGCATTTTTTGTCTCCCTGACATTCTTGTTAAACGAGCACGTTTTCGCCGCTGAAATAGACGTAGACTTCCTGGAATTTTCCACCGCGTATGCGCCAGAAATTGGTGTTGAAGAAGCGTGTGATCTTGCCATCATGGCCTGTCAGCACGGCTTCAAAGCTTGCCGTAATGCGGCCATTCTTTTCATCGACAGTGCAGACGAAATCCTTGTGCACGATGCTGGCATAGGCACCGAAGAAATCCTCGAACATCCGCTTGATGGCATTCTTTCCGGCATGGCGGGTAAAAGCGGTCTGGACACAGAAAAGCGCTTCATCGTTGAAGCAGGAGAGTGCGCCGTCCACATTTTTTGCGTCAACGTTTCCAAAGTAGGATTCGGTTGCGAGCGCGATCAGTTCGGTGCGATTGAGGGTGGGTTCGTACTGCATCAGGCGTCCCCTTCCTTCAGAAGGTTGTCGCCACTCATATAGACATAGACCCGGTGGAACTTGTCGCCCTTCAGATAGAAGCGATTGCAATTCTCATAGCGCAATTCATCGCCATCGTTGGGCGTAATGAGCACGGTAAATTGCGAGCAGATCGCGTTGCTGTCCGGGTCAGCCGTATGTACAAAGTTGCCGTGCCAGATGTGCGAGAAGTCCGCGAATAATTTGGCGAACATCGCCCGGATGCCCTCGTCGCGACCGGAATGGACCGTATTCGACGTGACCTCGGTCAGGATTGCGTCTGGTGTAAAACAGTCAAGGACTTGATGCATAGATTTGGTGTCGACGCCGTCAAAATAGCGCTTCGTGACAATGTCGATGTAATAAGGATAGGGCAATGCAGCCTGGCCGGCTTCACCCTCGCTCCATTCAGTCATTATACGCTTCCCTTTCGAATGCCCGGATCGTTGCCGACTCCAGGGTTTGGAAACGCGACCTTGCTGTGGGTGAGGCCAAGCTGGATAAGCAATTCGGCCTGCTTGTAGGCGACCAGGCCGGGATTGATCACGGGAACCGACAAATTCTGCGCCAGCCAATTGGCTGACTGGTGCATGGTTGTTGAGCCAAGCACGATCACGTCCGCGCCATCGTCTTCGATCGCGCGTTCGGCTTCTGCCTTGAGCTTGGCGAAGATGACCTCCTCCTTGCCCGCCAACAATTCTTCAAGGTCCGGCCGGGTTTTTATGGATCGAAGCGAAGCGCATCGTGGCCAATACCCGTATTCGGTTAGCGTCTTTTCATACAGCGGGAACCATTCATCCCACATCGTCAGCACGGTGAACTTCTTGCCGAGCGTCATTGCCATATGAAATGCACATTCGCCTGGACCCAACACGGGAATTGTCAGGCGGGATCGAAGCGCACGCAGCCCTGAGTCACTGACCGTATCGATCAGGACCGCGGAATAGCCCTCGGACTCGGCATCAATACCTGCCTGGAACACTGTCCAGTCCATCAGGAGCATATCGTGATAACTGTCGCCGAGCGCGGCACCCCACTTCACAGCACAGAACTCGGGCTTGAAGCCTTGCGCTATTACATGCGGAGGCAATTGCGACGCACGATTTGCAACGCCCGCAACATCCATCGGAATGGGCACGATCACTTTGATGCGATGTTCGCGGACCATTGCCCTAGAGCCCCTTTAAGACATTGCCTTGGGAAACTTCTATTGTATACAATGTGCAAAGGTCAAGCCTTGAAAGGAATGGTTTATGTCGCGTGCCTCTGACCGTGCCTATGATCAGATCAGGAACATGATCCTGTCCGGTCAACTCACGGCTGGCGCACAGATTCGGGAAGAGCATTTGGCGGAAATATGCGGAGTTTCCCGAACGCCGGTCCGCGATGCGCTTCGCCGTCTAGAGGCGGAACTTTTCATAAGGCGCAATGATTCCCAACGGACGTTCGTAGCCGATTGGTCGCTTGAAGATATGGAAGACGCATTCACTCTGCGCGGCATGCTTGAAGGGCATGCTGCGGCACGGGCGGCTGTCCGGATATCCGACACGCAGTTGGACGCTCTCCGGGTTGAGAATGAAGCCCTCAAGGTCGCCGTCACGCGCACGATTCCGGATGTAAAAGCCTTTCTCGAGCATAACCGGCGTTTCCATGCCATTATCGTCGAAGCAGCGTCATCCGAAAAGCTTGAAAGTCTGCTCTCACGAATCGTGGAACAGCCGGTCGTCTGGCGCACTGCACAACATTATGATCGTGAAAATCTTTTCCGCTCCTATCGCGAACATGATGAAATTCTCGCGGCCTTTGGCCGTCACGATGAAATTTGGGCGGGATCGGTCATGACGGGTCATATTCGACGGGCTTTCCATAGCTATGCAGATGCGCATCGCAGCGATGCAGCCGCGATTCTTTCTGTTGCCGCCGAATAGTTCATATTGATTTTGTATACAATTAAGGCGATGGCCTACGGATGACACACGCTGCCGTTGAATTTGTCGAAGTTGGACCGCGTGATGGACTGCAGAACGAGTCGGTTCAGATCGCAACGTCTGACAAGCTGATGCTGATCATGCGATCGATCGATGCGGGCGCGCGCAGAATCGAAGTGACAAGCTTCGTGAATCCAAAAAAGGTGCCGCAACTGGCGGACGCAGATGCAGTTTGCGCCGGACTACCGCTCCGCGCCGATGTCACCTTTATCGGATTGGTGATGAACGCGCGTGGTGCGGAACGGGCGATTGCTACTGGCCGGATAGATCAGCTTGGCGCGGTCGCTGTCGCGAGCGACCGGTTCGCGATGGCCAATCAGGGTCAGACAAGTAAAGGCTCGGTCGACGCGGCACGTGAAATCATTGCGATGGCCAGCTTGGCGGGCCTTACAGCCCAAGCGACAATCGGGGCGGCCTTTGGGTGTCCGTTTGAGGGCGAAATAGCCGAAGATCATGTTGTTGCGATGGCCGAAAGAATTGCTGAGGCGGGTCCGGTGGAAATCGCGCTTGCCGATACGATTGGAGTTGGCAATCCAGCGCATGTTGCAAGGTTGGTCGAACGGGTTCGGCAGACAATCAATCCGCTTCCGGTGCGTGTCCATTTTCACAATACCCGCAATACTGGACTCGCGAACGTGTGGGCTGCGGTGCAGGCCGGAGCGAGCGTTGTCGACGCCTCGCTCGGTGGTTTGGGCGGTTGCCCGTTTGCGCCCGGCGCGGCTGGCAATGTTCCCAGTGAAGATGTTGTCTACATGCTTGAACGCGCAGGAATAGCGACGGGCATGAGCCTGGATCGTCTGGTTGCTGCAAGTGGATGGCTTTCGCAGGTCATTGGCCGAAAACTGCCTGGAATGGTGGCGCACGCGCCCACTTTCCCTGTGGCGACATAAAGAGAGAGGAAAGTGGATGGGCTATCGTCTGGGCGTTGATGTCGGAGGTACATTCACCGACCTGTTGCTGTTCAATGTCGAGACGGGGGCGTTCTGGCGGCACAAGACGCCGTCGACTCCGCATGACAGTTCGGAGGGCATTCTCGTCGGGGTCAATGCCATTTGCGCGGACGCGCAAGTCGAGGCGAAGGACATTGAGTTTTTTCTTCACGGGACGACGGTTGCGACCAACGCAGTGCTCGAAGGCAAGGGCGCGCGGGTCGGTCTGGTCACGACCGAGGGCTATCGTCACATCATGCAAATTGCGCGAAGCTTCGTGCCCGGTGGGCTGGCCGCCTGGATCATTTGGCCCAAGCCACAGCCGCTTGCTGCACTTGAGGACACCGTCACTGTCAGGGGACGGATGAATGCTGCAGGCGAAGAAGTTCGTCCGTTGGATGAGGAGGACGTCCGCACTGCATTGACCCAACTCAAGGCGCAGGGTGTCGAAGCGATTACGGTCTCCTTGATCAATGCCTATGCGAATGGAGCGCATGAAAAGCGGATTGGAGACATCGCCCGTGACATGGTCCAGGATGTCCCGGTTTCGCTCAGCCACGAAGTCTTGCCCGAAATGCAGGAGTATGAGCGGACGCTCACAACCGTGGCAAATGCCGCAGTTCGCCCTGTGGTTGGCCGATATATTGCGAGCCTTCGCGACAAGTTGGCCGTTAGTGGCATGGCGGGCAAACTCTCGTTGCTCCGCTCCGATGGCGGATTGATGTCTGCCGAAAAGGCCGAAGAAAATCCGGTCAACATATTGATGTCAGGTCCTGCCGGCGGTGTGACTGGCGCCTTGTGGGTCGCGAAAAATGCAGGATTGAAAAACATCCTGACACTCGATGTCGGCGGCACTTCGACTGATGTGGCGCTGATCGAGAATCTCGAACCGCGCAGGGTACGGACGACGGAAGTCGGACATCTGTCTGTGCGTGCATCGTCGCTCGACGTAAAAACAGTTGGCGCTGGGGGTGGTTCGATTGCCTATGTCCCCGAACTGACGGGCGCGCTGCGTGTCGGCCCACAATCAGCGGGCGCTGTGCCGGGGCCGGTGGCCTATGGCAAGGGCGGAGAGGCTCCAACTGTGACCGACGCCAATGTTGTACTTGGCTACCTGCCGGAAAACCTACTAGGCGGCAGCTTCAAGCTTGATCGCGAGGGGGCGAAAAAAGCCGTCCAGACCATTGCCGGTGCCCTGAAGATCGACTTGATGGCAGCGGCGCGGGGCATCATCGATATCGTCAACGAAAACATGTTCGGCGCATTGCGAATGATTTCGGTGCAGCAGGGCTATGACCCTCGCCATTTCGCATTGATGGGCTTTGGGGGAGCTGGCCCGCTTCATGTCAACGCGGTTGCCCGCCTGATGGGAAGCTGGCCCGCAATTTCACCCGTATCACCCGGCGTCCTGTGCGCATTGGGGGATGCAACCACGAGAATGCGGACGGAAACAGCCCGTTCACTTTCGCGACTGGCCTCACAAACCAGGGCGGACGAACTTATCGCGATGCTTGACGAGATGGCCGCACAAACACGCGCAGAACTGAGGTCCGATGGAGTCCCTGACAGCGAGATCGAAACCGCTTTCGAGGTCGATGTCCGCTATGCCGGGCAGGCGTTCGAAGTGCCATTGACGATTAGTCCCGACGTCCTTCGCAATGATGGGATCGCCGGTTTATTGTCGCGCTTTGATGAAGAACATCTGCGCCTGTTTACGTTCAACATGGATACACCGCACGAGATTGTGAACCTCCGCGCGGTTGCGCTTGGCAAAACCCTCGACCTCCCGGCGGCCGAGCTTCCGAAGGGCAATGGAGATCCATCCGCCGCGAAGATGCGCGATCATACGCTCTGGATGGATGGCAAGGAACAGGCTGCTGTCATTTATGATCGCGAGAAACTGCGACAGGGTGACAGGATTCCAGGCCCTGCAATTGTTGTCGAGATGGACTCGACCACGCTGATCGAAACCGGCTGTGTCGCAATTGTCGATGCCGTTGGCAATATCCTGATCAATCCGGCTTGAGGAGCGCATCCAATGCCTGCAAC
>JANLST010000167.1:0-1937 GCA_031362505.1 Sphingomonadales bacterium | reverse complement strand
CCGTGAAAGCAGCGTCATACCGAGGCCGCGGCCCAGCCACGGATCGCTGCGCCGCCACATCAGGCGGCGGGTTTGGGGGTGCCGCACGCCATCATAGGCAATCGGTTCGAATGCGTGACTCATCATCGTATCGGCATGTTGCTGGCGAAACGCGATCAACGCCGCATCCCAGCCCGTCGCAAAGGCCAGCCCGCGAGACCGCCTGCGCAGCGCATAAGCCGATTCCCGCGATTTGGAGACGACGGCACAAGCCCGACCGATGCTGCCCGTGGCAAAGAGCACAGCAAGGAAGCGCCGCTGCGTGCATGGCGACCAGTGGTAGGTGGAGGGCAGAAGGGTCGGCACGCTATTTCCCTGATTCTGGAACGGAGAACGAACGTACAGGGCCTTGGCGGGTGTAGGAAAGTGAAAAGTTTCGGGGGTTGGATGTCTGCTTTGTTGTGGTGAGCGGACTGTCCGCTTTTGGGTGCGAATCTAGGGTAAGCGGACATTCCACTAGCGAAGTGATCTGGCCGAGACCCGTCACGCAGCCTTGTGTTTGAAAGGAGAGTTGCTGAGGGGATCCGCATGCCTGTAGAGGTGTTTTGCCATAGGACGGAAAGCACCCATTCGGGTCATGTGCCCTTGCAAACCGAGGTCTTATTCACTCGAAATCGGACTGTCGAATGGTGTTGACCAACTGGACGAATCCCTTCGCCGCAATTCGTTCCAGCCATGGCATCCAATTTTCGAAGGGTTTATCATACCCGGCAAAGACAGTGAGGCCTTCCATGGACGCCGAGATGAACAAAGCAAGCGTTTCGCGCTGATCCACAGACAAAGCCGGATTGATCTCTGCAATGATTGAATTGAGAGGTGCGCGAGCGCGGGCGTAAAGTTCTTGAATCCTCTCAAGCACGAACGGATCATGGTTCGAAAGCGCCCAGAGTTCAGGGAAAATGCGCGTTGTCTTCTTGGTGCGGATATCTTCAAGTATCAGGGTGCAGATCTCTTCCAATCGCTGTTCAGGGCTAACATCTTCCTCGTGTATGATGGCTTCGAATTCGACCTCATAACTGCTGATCACTGCGTCCAGAAGTTCGCGAACGAGGTCTTCCTTGGTCGGGAAGTAGTAGGTCAGATTGCCGAGTTTTATATCGCAAGCTGCAGCGACTCGGCGCATGCTCATGGCGCGATAGCCCTCTTCCACCAGTAAATGCAGCGCCGCGCGCAAAATGGATTCGTGGCCCTCGCGTCCACGCGCATAGCCTCCGTCCCGCTCTCGAATGAGCAAGTCAGGCACAGAAAATTTGGCTGGACTGGACTGTTTCATGCGCGAAGGATGGCTACAAAATCGCCAAAAGGCAATCTTTGTCGTTCGACAAAAATAGGACACTTGACAAATTTATTCAAATCGCCGAACCTGCGCTTTCCAAAGACACATGTCATCTCGGGGGAGGGGCAGTTATGGCGAAACACGCGATATTGTTGGCCGTTGCGACTGGCGCATCGATTCTGTGCCATCCACTGGCGGCCCAGCCTTTCGATAAACCTTTGGCGGAGGAACCGCTCTCCAACGTGGCGACTTTGCCCGCAGTCTATCCTTCAAGCTGGATCATCGTCAGCGATTTCAATTTTACTGCAATTATTGATGGTCGTGGGGTGGTGGTCGATACGAGTTCGGAAAGTGAGCCGTTCAAGGGCATGTTCCGTGCATCCCAGTTTGCCAGCATATTGAGTGCGACGACCAAATCCGAAATCTATACGGCGGAGAGTTTTTTTACGCGTCTGTCCGAAGGCGAAAAAACCGACGCGATTACGATTTGGGACAAGGCCACGCTCAAGTCGAAGGGTGAGATCATTCTGCCGAGCGGCAAACGCCAACAGATCGTGACATACAAGAATACATTCCAGTTTACCAACGGTGAGAAATGGGCGCTTGTCACAAATTTCACGCC
>JANLST010000126.1:0-7663 GCA_031362505.1 Sphingomonadales bacterium | reverse complement strand
TGAAGTTCTGAGGTTGCACTACGCCCTGACTATCCGCGAATGGTATCGGCGCACATGGGAGGCACGGGACGAGATCGAGGCGCTCTATGATTCGAAATTCTTTCGTATGTGGACGCTCTACCTCGCTGGAGCCGCCACAGTTTTTGAACATGGCGGGATGGTCAATTACCAACTTCAATATTCACGCAACCGGCATACCCTGCCCATCACGCGCGACTATATGTTCGAAGTGGAACGCCCTGCCCGTCCGGCCGACGCAATCGCGCATCCGACCGAACCGCATGTGCTGGCGCAGGCCTTTTAAAGGCTGTCAGTTTCGCGCCTTTTCCACCACAATCCAGTCATTGATCTGCCGCTCGAGCACGTCGAGCGGCACCGGCCCTTGCCCAAGCGCTGCATCATGGAACCGACGAATGTCAAATTTGGGGCCAAGCTCCTTTTCCGCCCGCGCCCGCAATTCACGAAACTTCAGTTCGCCAATCTTGTATCCCAGCGCCTGGCCTGGCCAGCTTATGTAACGGTTTACTTCGGCTTCAATATTGGCGTCGGAAAGGGCGCTGTTGTCACGCATGAAAGCAACCGCCTCCGCTTTGGTCCATCCCTTCGCGTGCATACCGGTATCCACAACAAGCCGACACGCGCGCCACATTTCATATGACAGCCGCCCCATGTTTTTTTCCGGCGTATCGTAAAGCCCCATCTCGATCCCGAGATGCTCCGAATAAAGTCCCCACCCTTCCACAAAGGCGGTAAAGCCTGCCGCATTCTTCCGGAATGCAGGCAATGCCAGTTCCTGTTGCAGTGCAATCTGGTTGTGATGTCCCGGCACTGCCTCATGCGCTGTCAGCGCCGGAAGTTCCCACAAGGGTCGCTGATTCAGTTTTGATGTATTCACATAATAGGTGCCTGCAATGCCACTCTCCGGCGATCCGGGATTGTAATAGGCAGTTGTGGTCGTTTCCGCTGTCTCCTTGGGTATTTCACGTACCCCATAAGGCAGCCGTGGCAGTTTTCCAAAGAACTCGGGCATTTTTCCATCGATTTGTTTTGCGACGCGTGAGGCCGCTGCCATCAGTTCCTCTGGTGTTTTCGCATAGTAGGCGGGATCGCTCCGCAGCTTTGCAATAAAGGCTTCACGACTGGGATAGCCCGCATCGGTTGATATCTTGACCATCTCCGCCCGGATCCGCGCGACTTCAGACAGGCCGATCGAATGGATTTGTTCTGGCGTCAGGCTTGTCGTCGTGTGTGATCTTGCCTGAAATGCGTACCATGCGGCTCCACCAGGCATTGTCGATGCGCCAACTGTTTTGCGGCATTTTGGCTTGTATTCAGTCAAGTAGAATTGGGCGAACTTGCCATATTCGGGCGCTATCACGTCACGGATCAGCGATATCGCGCGGGTCTTCATCGCGATCCAGTCCGCATCGCTCAAATCGAGTGGCCGAACGCGGTTGAACGGGCCGAAAAAGCGCGTCTCTTCCGGCTTGCCTGCGACGGCACCCCTGATCGTATCCTCAAATCCGGCCATCGCATCGCAAGGCTGGACAAAGCCTTTCATTACCGCCTGGCGTGAAATCGCAATCGCTTCGCCATTGAGCTGCGGATAGAGGGATAGTCGTTTCAAATAGCTTTCATAATCGGCACGCGTCCGGAAGGGCAGATTGTCCGCCATTCCGGCAAAGGACTGATGCCAACCATCATAGGTGGTAAACAGCATCATCCGTTCGCCGTAGCGATTACTCTCGATTTGGTCGGACAACATGCGCGCGAGCACGCCCTTGTTGGTCAGATCGGCTTCCGAGAGTTCGCCATCGGGAATGGCCTTAAGCCGATCGAGAAAAATCAGCGCGTCTTTTGCCTCACGATCCTGTTCGGCCAGGCTGATGTTACGGAGTTGATCGTCATAATCATGCACCCCAAGCGATGTCGCCTGAACCGGGTTGATGGACAGCCACCACTTCCAGTGATCTGCAATCACGTCCTGCAGATCGTCAGCGGGTTTGGCATTGGCTGTCGAAACAAGAAGGGCTGCGGCCAACGGCAGCATGCGAAAAATCTTGGCGAACATGTCAGTCCTCTCGGTCTTTCGCCAAGGCTGGCATACTTGTTTTAGCGTCGCAAATGAAAATGACCGGAACCGGATGGAGTTACCCCCATGCGATCCCGGTCAGGTCATGCCAGCGGGAGATGGACCGTTTGGCAATCGCTCTCTATGCAGTTTCCGGAGATAGCGCCTTGGGGGCGGCCGCCTTTGCCGTAACTCGATCATAGACTGCAACATAGTCGGGATGTTCGGTACCCATCAGCTTGTCCCAGAAGGTAAAGTAGAAGCCGTAATTGTGATTGAAGCTACCGGCATGATGCAGATCATGATGGGTAGTGGTGCTAATCCATTTGAGGATCGGGTGGCTGGCCCAGCCGCGAGCATGAAGTTCCAACCCGGCATGGCCCATTGTATTGCGCAGGATCATCACGATCAGGAAGCTGAACGTCACAATCCCTGGCGTCGGTACAAGAGCCAACCAGAGCGGCATGAACAAGGCCATGACGATCGCTTCGGGTATCGCAAAACTATAGGCCGCCCACGCAGTCGGAGTAATTGTGCGATGGTGAAAACGGTGAAAACGTTTGAACAGCCGCGGATGATGCATCGCCCGGTGGCTCCAGTAGAAATAGGCATCATGCGCCAAGATGATCGCTGCAAGCATTCCAAGATTTCCGGCCAGCCCGAAACTTTCTTCCATTTCGTGCATATATCCATGCCCAATGCCCCAGATGACAAAGATGCTGACCACGACATAGACGAGAACGGTGCGCACCGACGCGCCAAACTCGCGCGAGAAATCCGACGTCGTCGCGCTGCGGGTCTGTATCTGGCGACCGCGCCACGCCGTGCGCTTGAGCAGCCAGACAAGCGCGGCAATCAGCGATGCGGCCAAAAAATATCGGCCGAAGTCGAAGGCGAAGATATGCACTGCACGTTCTTGTGCGATGCCCCATAGTGTTGTTGCGTGGTCCATTGAACACTCCCGTTTGATCGATAGAGCGGCAGTGGTAGATTTTCGAAGTACATTCTCCTCCGGTTTCGAAACCGGCTAGCCGATTCCGGAATCAATCAGTTTTGGCGATTTCGGAATGCTGTGGGCGTCATCCCCTCCGCCTCGCGAAACGCCCGATTGAATGGTCCCAACGAACCAAATCCGGCATCCAGCGCAATCGTCAGAATTGGCACTTGCCGCTGATCGGGATCGCTCAATGCCGACTTGACTTCGGCCAGTCGATACCCGTTCAGGAAGCTGGCAAAATTGCGCTGGCCGAGTTGCCCGTTGATAAGACGTCTCATGCGATATTCGGGTTCGCCCAATTGCCCTGCCAGTTTGGCGATCGTCATTGTCTCATCGCGATACGGTCGTTCGGCTTCCACATAGCTGAGCAGGCGTGCAGCAAGAGGATCATCGATTGTATAGTTCGGAAGACTTGCCTCTTCGTTTCTGCGGGGTTGCCCCAACAAGTCGGGCCGTCGCATTCCAAACATGATCACGCATAAGGCAAATGTGAGCAGAAGAATGCCGATCTGCAGAATCGAACGCCAGTGCTCCGGTGCGAGATCATTGAAGACGGCAATTTCCACAGCGTTAGTCAAAAGGACATAGGCGCCAACCGAGCCGACCAATTGCACGCGAAGTCGACGTCGATCCTCGATCAGATCATTCTCGCGACCTGTCCAGGCAACCCAAAGTCCTGCAATGGCGAAGCCGAACATCAATATACGCAGGGCTGCAGCCGCAACAAAAAAGGCAATGTTCTTGGAAAGGAAATTGCTGTCCAGAACCACCAGGAGAACCATGCAAACTGGCAACAGTGCCCAGCTTCGCCAGCTGATCCTTTTCTCGTCGTTGAACCAAGCCCGCGCGAATAGCCAAAAAAGGGCTGGCACAGTCACCGATCCGAGTTCGATCAGCCATTCGACAACAAAGCCGAGTCCGGTTGGTCCGGGGATCGTTGCAATTACGTGACAGGCAATTGAAAAATTCATCGCAACAGCCAAGCGAGCTGGCAATGCCAGCCAGTGATCGCGCACCAACAGCCAGCTCCAAAGCGCAAGCAACGCAATGGAGCCGCCCCTGACCATCATGTCGAAATCGTGGAAGTGGATCATCGCGGACAGAATGACATAGGGCCCGGATCGGAGCAATGGCGCAGCTTGCAACGTTTCGACTGTCCTGTCATGTTCAGCGCATGGCCCTATCGCGAGCTCCAGATCTCCGGGAAAAATGTCTGACGGCGGCAGCCATCGCCCTACCAATCCTTTGCGGCGCTATTCTCTTTTTTTGGTCAGGCGTCATTGGTGCAGCGGCTCGGGAGTTTCGTCTAGCCTATGGACCCCATCCATATTTTGTGCCTGAGCACGCGTTCCTGCTTTATTTCGCGGCGCCAGTGATTGCGCTTAGCGCCGGTGTATTGCTGCTTTCTCCCGGCCTGTTTCTGTCAAGGGCGACGGGCGCGTCCGAGGATCTTCCTGAATGGATGATCTCGGGGCTCATCTTCAGCATCGGCATTGTGAGTATTGTGACAACGATCACCCAAGAGTTAATGGGCACACCGTTGCGTGGAACATCGTTCCTTTACATCGTTCTTGCCTGCTGCCTTGGCTGCTCGCTGGTCTGGTTGCTCGTCCGGCCAAAGCCTGAACGAGGCAAAAAATTGCTTCGCCCAAATACGAGAGCGACACTTTCGATTGCGACGGCAATTCCTTTGATCCTTGCGATCACATTGGCACCCAAAATCTATTGGGAATCGTTTAACGGCGATGGTTTACACTTATATGAGTCGGCCAGGCTACTTCTGTTTCAGCCCTCACCCTTTTGGCCAGAGTCCGCTGGGCCCGTGGCAGGATTTCCAAATTTGAAAGCGGTGTTGTTCGTCTTTCCGGTTTCCTGGTTCGTTCGCCTGTTCGGTGAGTTCGAGGCATCGGCGCGCTTGCCGTATCTCCTGCTCCAGCCGGTGCTTTATGTCGCCATAATAGGTCTCGTTGAACAGGGTCGCGTTCGCAAACTTGGCCTGCCGGAGCGCATCCTGATCGCTATTGCGTTGCTCCTGTTATGCCTTGTGACGGCTTTCAGCGCGACCGAGGATCCTTACAGCTCAGATATGGCACTTCCCGGAGTGCAGGACACGCTGTTTGTGATCGTATTGTGCGGACTCATTCTTGCATTTCTTAGGGGAAAAACTGGCTGGGCCATCGCCTACACGGCTCTGGCTTATATGACGTCTCCCAATGCCATTCCTATTATCGGACTTTGGCTCCTGTCTGCAATTGTGCTTATTCGTCCGCTACATGGTGCATTAATCCTAAAGATCGGAGCAACCTTGGCCGCCGTTGCAGCTCTGGACACAGTACCGCCAATTCTCCTCAAGTTGGCAGGCGCAGCGCCGCCCCACGAAGAGCATGGCATTTGGAATCTCATTCCCCGACTGGTCGATGTTCAGATTCGCCAGCTCCCCAGATTTGCGTGGGCGTTCGCGCCGGTGGGCATATGCCCAGCAATTGCCCTCGTTTCATACAAATGGCAGGATCAAACAACTCAGGCGATCGCGCTCACGGCGTTTTCCGGCTTCTGCTTCTATTACTTTCAGTCGCAAATTGCGCTTCACTATTTTATGCCAGTTGCCATTCTAAGCCTGATCGCTTTTTGGCGCACGGAACGGTTCTTTGAACCAGGCACGCGAAAGATAACGCTCTCCTTCGCGTCGCTTTTGTTGGTCGTATCTGTTTTTGTTTCTTGGCCGCGAACCGACCGGCTAAATATGGCGAGTCGGATCGTGGGCAACGAAATTGAGGATCGCACGGACGGATATGATCGTGGAGATCCAGCGATTTTCGGGAGGTTGGCCACAGTCCAGGCACTTTTTCCGAGACCCTCCGCCTCTGAGGTTCCCAATCGGAGTTACGGCGGCGCGCCCAATGTGTGGCTCTATTATGCGCATCGTGGAGATGGCCGCGCTGGTCCGCGTAACTATGTACTGCAGTGGGCTTCGGCTCCGCCTGTGCCGGGTGCAAGACTGGTCAAAAAGGACGACAAAGTGGCGCTGTACGTCAGATCTCAGGCTGTATGGGACGCGCACAAGGCCATGCGCCCCCTCGATCCGTCAGGGAGCCTTCTCTATGCCGTACCCAAATGGGTGAGATATCGCTGGGATTGGCCAAAGCGGCCTTCAACCGTGTTTACATTCGACCCAGAGAAGTAACGATAGAAAATCTGCCGCCATAGGCAATTTTTTGCTGGGGAATTATTGTTCACGTCGGTGCGCCAAGGCTAGGTGGGGGGTGAAGGTGGCAAGCAACGCAATGGAGCCGCCCCTGACCATCATGTCGAAATCGTGAAATACGAGCATCCGCAAACAGAATGGCAGAGCGGAAACGTCGGGGCAATGGGCGGTAGACACTATGGGTACTTGGGCGAAGCCAGCCACCTTTGCAGACCTTCTCTATCGCTGCATAAATGGCAGGCAGCGATTCGACTCGAGTCGCCCAGGGGAACCGGCAAAATGGCAAGTCCAGTCAAGTTCGCGCATGTCGTCTATATGACACGGCGTTATGACGAGATGATCGCATGGTATGAGAATGTCTTTGAGGCCAAGGTCGTGCATCGGAATCCAGCTTTGGCGTTCCTGACGTATGACGACGAACATCACCGCTTTGCCTTCGCCAATCTGGATGTAATGAAGCCGGGTGGAAATGTGAAAAACGAACGCGGTGAGATCGGAGTCAATCACGTCGCCTATACATATGCCGATATCGGCGACCTTCTTGATACCTATGCCAGGCTCAAGACGGCGGGCATCGCTCCGTATTGGCCCATTCATCATGGCACGTCGCTCTCATTATATTACAAGGATCCGGACGAAAACCGAATGGAACTTCAGGTTGATTGCGGGACGCTTGAACAAGCCACCGCCTTCATGTCGAGCGAGGCGTTTGCTGCCAATCCTGTTGGCGTTGCCATAGATCCGGACGACCTGCTTGCGCGTTACAAACGGGGGGAATCAAGCGAGGCATTGCTAGGCCTCCCAATTGGCCCAGCCTCTCCGATCCCTGAAGCGCACGGAATGGGTTAGAGATTCTCTATTCCCCGCCGAATCCTTCGCACCCCTTCTTGCAGCCGCGCGCCAATCCTGATGAGCGGAGTATCAACAGGGGCACTGAGAAAAAGACTCGACGAAGGCCGGTAAGAAATAATATGTAACCATATGGTTACCAAACTGCCTGAGTCGTCCTCATTTGCTGCACTTGCCGACCCGACCCGGCGTGCGATTCTCGATCTCTTGCGGGTTGAACCCATCGCTGCAGGCGATATCGCTGCCCATTTTCCTGTCAGCCGGCCGGCCATTTCCAAACATGTCCGCATCCTGAAGCAGGCCGGACTCGTGACCGAGCGTGCTGACGGGCGCAATCGTTACTATGCGCTCGCACCGACTGGGCTCGCCACGGTCGACCAATGGCTCCAGCCCTATCGCGCTTCTGGGCAGCGCGGCTGGTCACGCTCAAGCACATGATCGAAGAGGAGAATGGCAATGGCGGGCTTTGAACTGAAGCATGGTTATGACCTGGACTTGAGCCCCGTGGAAGGCTTCGCACTGATCGCGACCACCGATGGGC
>JANLST010000109.1:0-2513 GCA_031362505.1 Sphingomonadales bacterium | reverse complement strand
GACGATGAAGATCGCTCGCGCGGATGAGAAGTTACGTTCGATGCTGATGACTGGCAAGCTTGCGGTCCTCTATTATACAGTGCGTGGTCAGGAACTGGTTTCGGCGGCTGCCATCGCGGCGCTCGAGCAAAGCGACTATCTTGTCACCACCTATCGCGGCCAGCATGACCAGATTGCCAAAGGTGTCCCGCTTGACCTGTTGTTTGCCGAGGTGGCGGGCAAGATGACCGGCACGTGCAAGGGCAAGGGCGGATCAATGCACATCACCCATCCCGAAACGGGTGTGATGGTGACAACCGGTGTTGTGGGATCCGGCCTGCCAATCGCCAACGGCCTGGCCCTCGCCTCCCAAAATCGGGGCGACAAAAAGGTGACGATGGTGTGCTTTGGTGATGGCGCAACGAATATTGGTGCGTTTCACGAGGCCATGAACATGGCGCAGTTGTGGAAATTGCCGGTGATCTTCTTCTGCCAGAACAATCGTTATGGAGAGCACACCGCCTTTGCCGATCATACCAGGGTTGACTCGATCTCGACCCGGGCTTCGGCCTACGCGATGAAAGCCGTAAAGGTCGATGGCAATGATGCCGAGGCGATGTACACAGCCACCAGGGAAGCGGCTGAACGCGCCCGCGCGGGCGATGGGCCAACCCTTATCGAGGCGATGTGTTACCGGATGATGGGCCATTTCTTCGGGTCTGATTTCTCCTATATGTCCAGGGACCATCTGGCCGAAATGGCAGCGGCCGATCCGCTGCCCCGTCTGCGCGCACTCATGCTCGACCATCAGTTCACGGAAGCGGAACTCGAAGCCATAGTGGCGACGATTGATGCCGAGGTGGAAGCCGCTGCAAAATTCGCCGAAGATAGCCCCTTCCCTGGCCCTGAAGAATTGCGCATCGATGTGTTCGAAACGGAGATCGCGGCATGAGCCAGAAGTTCACGATGGTCGCTGCCCTCAATCGCGCAATCGACGAAGCAATGGCGGAGGATGAGGGCGTCATTTTCCTCGGCGAAGACGTTGCAGCCAAGCAAGGTGGCGGCGTGTTCAAGGTTTCATCGGGGCTGACCGAGAAATATGGTGAACACCGCATTCGCGCGACGCCGATTTCGGAGCAGGCCATCGTTGGAGCGTGCGTCGGGGCGGCACTCGCCGGGTTCCGCCCGATTGCCGAAATCATGCTGATGAATTTCCTGACCGTCTGCATGGACCAGATTGTCAACCACGCGGCCAAGCTGCGCTTCATGTCAGGCGGACAAACAAATGTCCCGTTGGTCGTCCGGACCACCACGGGCGTTGGCGTCGGTTTTGGCGGGCAGCATTCTGATATGCTGGAAGCGTGGTTCGCACATGTCCCCGGACTGACCATTGTCACGCCATCCAACCCTGCAGATGCGCAAGGGCTGATGCGTTCGGCAATCGCAAGCAATGACCCGGTGATCTTCATCGAAAACATCCTGTGCTACGGAATTACTGGCGAGGCACCGCCCGCCGGTCACCGCGTTCCATTGGGCAAGGCTTCGATAGCGCGAACGGGAAGCGACTGTTCGATCATCACTTATGGCCGGACCGTACTGGACGCGCTCGAAGTGGCAGGCCAACTCGTCGAAGAGGGCATTTCGGTTGAGGTGATCGACCTGAGGACCATAGCGCCCTATGACGAGGAAACTGTTCTCGCCTCGGTGCGCAAGACGGGCCGCGCGGTCATTTTGCACGAAGCGGTCAAGGCCTATGGCACCGGCGCCGAAATTGCCTCCAGACTCAATGAAGCGCTGTTCGGGAAACTCAAGGCACCCGTCATGCGCATTGGCGGTTCCTTCTCGCCAGTGCCCATGGCCAGCGCGCTTGAACAGGCTTGGATCCCGAACAAGGATGAAATCAAAGACGCGGTCCGCGCGACGATGAACTGGAAGACGTAAGCATGCCCGACGAAATTCGCATCCCGAAGATCGGCATGTCCGCGACCGAAATGACGTTGCTGGAATGGATGTTCGCAGACGGCGATCGCGTGGAAGTGAGCGACGTCATTTACACGGTCGAAACAGACAAAACCACGACCGAGATCGAAGCGCAATCCGCAGGCACGCTTCGTGTAATGGCAGCCGAGGGCGAGAGCTACACCGTCGGCACCCTCATCGGATTGATCGAGTAGGACTGATTTTAAGGCCTACAGTGATTGCCCGTCATCAATCGTGAATCCTACGCCGGTCACAAAGCGCGACATGTCGGACGACAGATACAGCAGCGTGGGATCAAGGCTGTCGATGTCCATTACACGTTTGCGCGGGAACCGCATGATCATCTTGTTGCCCCCTTCGGTCGTGAGCCACTGATCGTTGATTTCGGTCATGATGTAGCCGGGCAGGACGCTGTTCACATTGATGCCCTTGCGCGCCCATTCCCGCGCCAGAACTTTTCCCATCTGGAGCACGGCGGCCTTTGATGCGCTGTACAACGCCAGCCCAGGCTCCACCGCTTGGGCTGTTATGGACGAGATGATGACGATCCGGCC
>JANLST010000076.1:0-11496 GCA_031362505.1 Sphingomonadales bacterium | reverse complement strand
GACACGGTGATTCGCGAAGCCGCGACGATGCGCCGGCAGGTCGACCACCACCTTGCCCGCGCCCGGGCGGTTGGACGCCGGGGAAATGTCCATAGCCGGGCAGACGTCTGGCCCAGCCTTGAATCGGTGGAGCGCGCCGTTGCCCGGCTCTACTCTCACGTCCGGTTCGACATGGATGGTGAAAAGACGCTGAGTGTCCATGTCGAGCGTCAGGACCTCGATGAAATGCTGGGTAATCTGATCGAAAATGCCGCCAAATATGGCGGCGGGAGTGTATTTGTCACGGTCAGCGCAGAAGACGGAATGGCGGTGATTGCGGTCGAGGACGATGGGGCGGGAATTCCACCCGAAGACCGCGACAAACTCTTCAATCGCGGCGTCCGGCTTGATTCCTCCAAACCTGGCACGGGTCTTGGCCTGGCGATTGTGCGCGATGTTGCTGAAATCTACGGCGGATCGATTGCGCTCGGCGAGAGCGAGGATATGGGCGGGGCCCTGGCACGGTTGCGCTTGCCCTTGGCGCAGTGACGCGCCAGAAGCGGCGGGATATGGGCGACCCCAGTTATTTCTTTTGCGGCGTCGGTGGGTCGGGGATGATGCCACTGGCGATGATTGTGGCGGCCCGTGGCGCAAAAGTATCGGGGTCTGACCGCTCACTCGATCAGGGGCGAATTGGCGAGAAATTTGCCGCGCTCGAAAAACTCGGAATTGGCCTTTTTCCTCAAGACGGCACAGGCGTTACCGAGGGGCAGATATTCGTGGCGTCGGCCGCGGTGGAGGAGACGGTTCCTGACGTTGTGGCCGCCAATCGTCTTGGTCTGGCACGGATGACTCGTGCCGATCTTCTCGCGCAATTGTTCAACGCCAGTGCGCAGCGGATTGCAGTTGGTGGCACGAGCGGCAAATCCACTGTGACGGGCATGATCGGCTGGATCCTCGACAGGGCAGGGCGCGATCCGACGATCATGAACGGTGCGGTGATGAAGAACTATATCCGCCCAGATGCTCCTTTTGCCAGCGCCAGGGTCGGCGCAGGCGGTGCGTTCGTAAGCGAGGTCGATGAAAGCGACGGATCGATCTCGCTCTACACGCCCGACATTGCTGTCCTCAACAATGTCGCGCTCGACCATAAATCCATGGAGGAATTGCGGCGCCTGTTCGGCGATTTCGCCGAGCGCGCGGGGGTTGCTGTGATCAACGCCGACAATGCCGAAGCGCTGGCTCTTGCCGGAAGCAATGCACGGACGTTCGGCTTCGGGCAAAGCGCAGACCTGCGCGGTAGCGACGTGGTCGAGCGGCGTGACGGGATTGATTTCAAGGCCAACGGTGCCACTGTCTCGCTGCGGGTACCGGGGCGGCACAATGCCTCCAATGCCCTGGCGGCGCTGGCAGCGGCCGAGGCAGCGGGGGTTCCACTGGCGGACGGCGCGGCGGCGTTGAGCGATTTTGCCGGACTGAAGCGACGCCTCGACGTGATCGGCACGCGTCATGGCGTCACTGTCATCGACGATTTTGGGCATAATCCGGACAAGATCGGTGCAACGCTTGACGCGCTCCACGCCTTTCCAGGGCGCTTGCTCGCGATGTTCCAGCCGCATGGCTATGGACCGCTTCGGCTGATGGGCGCAGAATTGGCTGCCACTTTCCGCACGAAGCTTGGGCCGCAGGATCGTTTGTTCATCACCGATCCTGCCTATTACGGCGGCACTGTCGACCGGAGCATGGGGAGCGACACGCTGGCCCGCGCGATCGGCCCGTGCGCCGAACATATTCCCGAACGGGCCGCGATCGCCGAAAGGCTGCTTATCGAAGCACGCGCGGGAGATCGCATCCTCATCATGGGTGCGCGTGACGATACACTTGGCATCTTTGCGACAGAAGTGCTGAACCGCTTGACGGAGCGGCGCTGATCGCGTCCATAGCGCAAAACCAGTCCCGGGGGGAAACATGGCCAAGCGGTTGACTCTTTATATCATGATCGGACTTGTTCTGGGGATTGTCGTCGGCGCAATTCTCCATGCCACGATCAATGATCCGAAGGTTGTCGAAGAGATCAGCAAATGGTTCAAGCTCGTCACCGATATCTTTCTGCGGCTGATCAAGATGATCATTGCGCCGCTGGTCTTCGCGACTCTGGTTTCGGGCATCGTCCATATGGGAGACACCGCCAGCCTGGGTCGCGTCGGGCTGAAGACGATGACGTGGTTCATAGGCGCAACGGTCGTTTCACTGACGATGGGCATGATCCTTGTAAACCTGCTCCACCCCGGGCTCAACACCAACTTTGTCTTGCCGCCATCCGACGCAACTGCGGGGATCGCCAAGCCCGCGCTGACAATCTTCGAGATCATCGCAGATATGTTTCCCAAATCGATCTTCGAAGGCATGGCGAACAACACACTGCTTCAGATCGTCATCTTTTCGCTGTTCTTCGGCGTCGCGATGACGGCGGTAGGCGAGAAAGCCGAACCCATTGTGAAGGGCATCGACGCCCTTGTCCATGTGATGCTGCAGGTCACCGACTATGTCATGCGTGCGGCACCGATCGCCGTCTTTGCAGCGATGGCCAAGGCGATTGCGATCAATGGTCTCGGCATTCTCGGAACCTTTGCGTGGTTCATCGGCACCTTCTATTTCGGATTGCTGGTCTTGTGGCTGCTCCTCTTCCTCGTGGCGTTCGCAATCGTCGGGCCGCGCGCCGGAATGTTGATCCGCTACATCCGCGAACCCATATTGCTGGCGTTTTCCACGGCGTCCTCCGAAGCTGCCTATCCGCGCACGCTCGAGGCGCTCGACCGGTTCGGTGTGACTCCCAAGATCAGCAGCTTCGTGCTGCCTCTGGGTTATTCATTCAATCTCGACGGTTCGATGATGTACATGACCTTCGCGACGCTTTTTATCGCGCAGCTATACGGGATCGAGTTGAGCTTTGCTCAGCAGGTCGCGATGTTCCTCACGCTGATGCTCACGTCGAAAGGCATGGCTGCCGTTCCGCGTGCCAGCCTCGTGGTGATTTCAGGAACTATGGCGCAGTTCGGGATTCCGGAAGCCGGCCTTGTCCTTATACTCGCCATAGACCAGTTCCTCGACATGGGCCGGTCGGGGACGAATGTGGTCGGCAATGCCGTGGCGACGGTTGTCGTGGCGAAGTGGGAGGGAGAATTGGATCCGCCAGAGCCGCCCGAGATTGAGCCGCCCCACGCGCCGTCGAGTCGCGCCGGATGAGCGAGGTGACGCCTCTTGCGACTGACGAGAACGCGCCCCATGTCGATTTCAACGGCCTTGCCGGGGATTTCTTCCTCATTCAACTGGGCAATCTGGCGCTGACGATCCTGACGCTGGGTGTCTTTCGTTTCTGGGGCAAGGCGAAGTATCGACGCTATCTTTGGGCACAAACCTCGCTTGGCGGCGATGCAATCGAGTATCGCGGCACCGGGTTCGAACTGTTCATCGGCGCGATTCTTGTCGTTCTTCTCGTCTCCATCCCCTTTGGCCTGATTTCGGTTTTGTCACCGATGCTGATCGGCAAGGCGTCCGTGGCGATCTTTGTCTCCCAGTTCATCCTTGTACTCGTCATCTATTATCTCGTTGCGGTCGGCCAGTATCGCAGCTGGCGCTATTTGCTCTCGCGGACATCCTGGCGGGGCATTCGTTCGGGGATGACCGAGCAGGGTTTTTCCTTCGGCCTGTTCAGTTTCGGCCTCACACTGGCGACGATGCTTTCCCTTGGCCTTGCCTTGCCTTGGGCGACGGCGAAGCGCTGGAACCGGCTGGTCCGCGATGTGCGGATCGGCAGTTTGCCAATGTCCGCCGTCGCCGATCACCGTCCCTTGTGGAAACCGTTCCTGCTGGCCTGGGGTCTGGTCGTAATTCCGATGATCGCCTTTTATGCCTGGTTCTTCTTCAACTACGGCGCGATGATTACCAAGCCTGACGCGAATCCCTCGCCAGAGGATGTGAAGCAGCTCTTCATTGCAATTGGCGTCCTTTATCTGGGGTTGATCATCCTCGGTTTTGTGGGGGCCATGCTGTTCGCCAATTATCAGGCGGCCTATCTCAAGGAAACGTTCAACAATACGCGGATCGGTGAGACAATGGTGTTGCGCATTGATGTCACGACATGGGAGGTTGTGCGTTACTATCTGGGCAATATCGCGCTTGTTCTCTTTACGGCCTATCTGGGGATAATTCTGATGCCGTATCGCTATTGGGCGTTCATGGCGCAACGAGTCTGGATCGACGGCTATTATGATCCGTCAATGCTCCAGCAGACCAGCCTTTCAGCTCCGGGCCAGGGTGATGGCCTTGTCGATGCCTTCGATGTCAGCAGTTTTTGACGCACGGGTTTTCGACGGACAGAGCGCGCAACCGATGCGCGTTCAGGCCGTGCGCGAAGGCGATACGCTGCGGTTCGGCGACGAGGAGGTTGCCCTTGGCGACCTCAGGCGTGTGGATGGCAAAACCGGGTTGACGCTCCACCGGCCCGACTTGCCGGATTGGCGTATGATCCTTCCACCTGAAGCGGCACTCACATTTCGGGATGTGCCCCGGTTTCACGCCACGACGGCGCGGCATTGGCGCTGGATCGGCGGCTCGCTTGCCGGCGTGGCTGCATTTTCGACCCTGCTTTGGTTCTTCGGATCATCGCTTCTGGCAGGACTCGCTCCGCTTGTCCCGCACGACGTGGCACAAGGAGTCGGTGATCAATATGCCCAGATTTTTGCGCCGGAGGAACGGCAGTGTACCGACAGAGCAGGGACCAGCGCGCTCAACGAGATTGTCGGGCGAATCAAGCCGCAAGGCGGTCTGGTGGAACCCGATCGTCTGACAGTGGTAGACAATGACACGGTCAACGCCATTACCCTTCCCGGTGGCCAGATCATCCTTTTTCGTGGCCTGATCGACCAGGCGCAAAGCGCCGATGAGGTGGCAGGGGTGCTGGCCCATGAATTCGGTCATGTGCAGCACTATCATGGCAATCAGGCGTTGATCCGCCATTTTGGGCTGGGTGTCTTCCTTGAAGGGCTGGGCGGCAATGTCGGGGCTGCAGCCTCGACCGGGCTGTTCCTATCGAACAGCCGCACCGCCGAACGCGAGGCTGACGACGAAGCCATAAAACTGCTTCGGAATGGCGAGGTTTCGGCGATGGGCGTGTCGGATTTCTTTGCGCGGATGGGCGGGGCCAATACGCGCGACGGCAAGCCTGAGAAAGGAGATGCGGTTGATAATGGCACCGATCTGACAGCGCTCGTCTCGACCCATCCGGGCGATGCGGACCGCCGCCGCCGTTTTGCCGAATCGGCACGGACATATCGGGCGACGCCGATCCTGACCGACAGGGAATGGAAATCCTTGAAGGCAATTTGCAGGTCACACTCGGCAAAAACGGTGTTTGGCCCAACAGATTTGCTGTAGCGATCATATCAGGAGGGCAAAGGCCATGTTTCGAAAGTTGTTTCTCGACCATCCGCGTGAGGTAGAAGAATCCTATCTTGAGCATATGGGCGTCGCGTCCAGCTTTGGATTCGCAATGATCTGGGGTGGTGCCAAGGCGCTGGTCCACGCCGTCGTCCCTGCGCTGTGCGTAACCAGCGGCAGCGACACGATCCGCCGTCTCCATACGATCATGGTCGAAAAACGCGGGGCGAAGCGGGACGCGACGATCGAGATGATGTCGGTTGAATGGATCATCTGACCCGCGCTGACGGGACCCGTCTGGCCTATCACCTACATGAGGGGCGCGGACCGGCAATCATTTTCCTGCCCGGCTATATGTCCGATATGTCAGGGTCCAAGGCGCTTGCTCTAGAAGCCTGGGCAGCGTCCGAACGGCGCAGTTTTCTGCGTTTCGATTATGCGGGTTGCGGCCAAAGTGAAGGTGCGTTCGAAGACCAGACACTGATTGACTGGCGCGACGATACGCTCCTGATGATCGACACTCTGGTCAGCGGGCCGGTCGTGCTTGTCGGCTCGTCAATGGGCGGGTGGCTGATGCTTTTGGTGGCGCTCGCGCGACCGGATCGGGTAGGGGGGTTGGTCGGAATCGCGGCGGCGCCCGACTTTACAGATTGGGGCTATAGCCAGGAACAGAAGCTCGAAATCCTGTCAAAGGGGCGGCTTGAGCAACCCTCACCGTATGGAACCAATCCGTCGATCATCACCAAGGCGATGTGGCAATCGGGCGAGGCGAACCGGCTGCTGCAATCGTCCATTGTTATCGACTGCCCGGTCCGATTGCTCCACGGCCAGCGGGACCCCGATGTGCCGTGGCACCACAGCTCGCACCTGGCGACACGGATCCGTTCAGACGACGTGCAGGTGGCGCTCGTCAAGGATGGCGACCACCGGCTATCGCGCGAGCAGGACATTGCCCTGCTGCTGCGCATCGTCGGCGATCTTGTGGAGCGCCTGTGATCCTACTCTATCTGGCCGCCGAGGCAGCCACGCCTAACCCCACCGAAGCCCGCTTTGCCGCCTGCGTTGCGCTGACCGAAAAGGATGCGGCCAAGGCGCTCGAAGCGGCCGGGACGTGGCAAGTCGAAGGCGGCGGTGTGCTCGCCCGGCAATGCGCCGGGCTGGCCTATGCCAGCCTCAGGCGCTGGCTTCCGGCGGCGACGGCGTTCCAGCAGGCTGCCGAAGAGGCAGAGCGCAATCGCGACGCCCGAGCCGCGCGGCTCTGGGTGCAGGCCGGCAACGCCGCGCTGGCGGCGGGAGACATGGTGAAGGCGGGTCAGCATTTTGATGCCGCGCTCGCCGGCAACGACCTCAAGGGTGCCGAAGCCGGTGAAGCGCATCTTGACCGGGCCCGCGCGCGCGCTGCGCTGAATGACCCGACGGCCGCGCGCGGCGATCTCGATGCGGCGTTGAAGCTGGTTCCCGAAGATCCGCTGGTCTGGCTATTGTCGGCGACATTGGCCCGACGCGCAGGGGATTTGACACGGGCACGCACCGAGATCGCCGAAGCCGCACAACGCGCGCCCGACGATGCAGCTGTAGCGCTCGAGGCTGGAAACATCGCGATCCTGTCAGGAGCGGATGCGGCCGCGCGCACCGCATGGGAGGCGGCGGTCAAGGCATCGCCAGACAGCCCTGCCGGAAAGGCCGCGGCCGATGCACTCAAACGCTTGGGCGCGCCGCAATAATCGGCTATCGGAGTGACCATGAAATATCTTCACACCATGATCCGCGTCAGCGATCCCGCTGCCACAATCGCCTTTTTCGCTTTGCTCGGTCTGAAGGAACTCAAGCGTTTCGACAGCGAGCCGGGGCGCTTCACCCTGATCTTCCTCGCCGCTCCCGGCGATGAGGAGGCGCAAGTCGAACTCACCCACAACTGGGATGAGGCTGGTTATGGCGAGGGCCGAAATTTCGGACACCTGGCCTATCGGGTCGATAATATCTACGAAACCTGCCAGCGGCTGATGGATGCGGGCGTGACGATCAACCGCCCGCCGCGCGATGGACACATGGCGTTCGTCCGCAGCCCCGACAACATCTCGGTTGAGCTGTTGCAGGACGGGAGCTTGCAGCCGCAGGAGCCCTGGGTTTCGATGCCGAATACGGGGCACTGGTAGGATGGGACTGGATGTTGTCCGCATCCCCGTCCTGTCGGACAACTATATCTGGCTTGTCCATGAAGCAGCCACCGGGGAGACGATGGTCGTCGATCCAGCGGTCGCGGCGCCCGTTCTGGCGGAAGCTGAAAGGCGCGGCTGGCGGATCACCCAGATCTGGAACACGCACTGGCATCCCGATCACACCGGCGGCAACACCGAGATCAAGGCGGCAACCGGCTGCACCATCACCGGCCCGGCCGCCGAATTCGAACGCATCCCGACGCTCGACGTGCAGGTGCGCGAGGGGGATCGGGTCACGCTCGGCAGCTTTATTGCAGATGTGATCGACGTGCCCGCGCATACGGCAGGACATATCGCCTATCATTTTGCCGCAGAGCAGGCGGCGTTCGTTGGCGACACATTGTTCGCGATGGGTTGCGGGCGACTGTTCGAGGGGACGGCCGAACAGATGTATGACAATATGGCAAAGCTCGGCGCGCTGCCCGATGAAACGCTGGTCTATTGCGCGCATGAATATACCCAGTCCAACGGTCGCTATGCGTTGGTGGCCGAACCGGAAAACGCCGCGCTTGCCGCCCGGATGGTCGCGGTCGACGCGGCGCGTGCACGTGGCGAAGCGACGGTACCGACGACCATCGGCCTCGAACGCGCAACCAATCCGTTCATGCGTGCGAACTCGGTGGAGCAGCTGGCCGAACGGCGCGCCGCGAAGGATGGATTTCGCGGCTGAATCTGTTATGATGTTCGAATACGAGGGCGTGTTGGAAGGAGTATACCCATGCGCAAGACCATGATTATTTTACCATTTGCCAGCCTGCTGCTGTGCGGCACCGTGTCCGCGTCTTCCGCGACGCGCGACGCCCATTATGCGAAAGAAGACGCACGGCTTGAAAAAGCGCTTGCCGGAAAGGTCGCGGGCAAGCCCGTGAGCTGCATCCGCCTGCGCGACGCGCAGGGCACCGAAAGCTTCGACAATGACAAGGGCACGATCCTGTTCAAGGTTTCGCGCAAGCTGGTCTATCGCACCGATACCAATGGGGGTTGTCGCTATATCGGCAACACGAATGCCCTGATCACACACAGCTTCAGTGGCGGTCAACTCTGCCGCGGCGATATCGCGACAAGCGCCGATCTGACGGCGGGAATCTCCTCCGGCAGTTGCGCGATGAACGAGTTCGTGCCGTATACGGGGTCATAGAGGCCTTTGCCCCGCGTCATCTCGGCGAAACCCGGGATCTCACTGTCCTTGCATTCCTACCCCCGATAGAGCCCGTCAATCTGCTCCCCATAGACCGCGCGTATCATGTGTCGGCGGATCTTGAGCGAGGGCGTCAGCATCTCGTTGTCGATGGTGAAGCCATCGGGAGTGAGGGTAATGTTTCGAACCTTTTCGGTGCTTGAGACCTGCTTGTTCACCCGGTCGACCGCTTCCATCACTGCGGATCGGAAGGCGGGCAGGTCGCACAGCGTTTTGAGGTCATAGGGCACGTCATTGGCCATCGCCCATTCAACTGCCCATTCCGGATCGGGAACGATCAGGCCAACCAGATGCGGCCTTTTATCCCCGCTGACCATCGCCTGGATGATCTCGGGTTGGAGAGTCAGCATGCCCTCGATCTTTTGAGGAGCGACATTTTCGCCCTTGTCGTTGACGATGATATCCTTCTTGCGGTCGGTGATGCGGATCCGGCCTTGCTTGTCGAACTCACCAATATCGCCGGTGTGGAGCCAGCCATCCTGAAGGACGCGCGCAGTCTCGGGCTCGTTTCGCCAATAGCCGTGCATCACCAGTTCGCCGCGCACGAGGATTTCACCATCTTCGGCGATCTTGACTTCGACACCTTTCATGGGCGGGCCAACCGTGTCCATCTTGAGACCTGCCCTTGGCCGGTTGCAGGCAATGACCGGCCCGGCCTCGGTCTGGCCATAGCCTTGCAGCAGGGTCAGGCCGACGCTGTGGAAGAAAATGCCGACATCCGGATTGAGTGGCGCCCCGCCTGAAACCAGCGCCTTCATACGCCCGCCAAAGCGCTGCTGGATCTTGGGGCGGAGCGTTTTGTCGATGAACAGATTCATTGGCTTGTCCCAGATCGGGACGCCGCCTTTCATATCCTTGGCGCCAAGGTTGAGGGCGCGCTTGAGGAGGCCCTGTGCAAACTTGCCCTGCTTCTCCACCGTCTTGAGCATCCGCGCGCGCAGCACTTCAAACAGGCGGGGGACGACGACCATGATGGTTGGGCGGACTTCCTCGATATTTGCCGCAAGCTTTTCCAGCCCTTCCGCATAGTAGATTTGCCCGCCCAGCCCGATCGGCAGGAACTGCCCGCCTGAATGTTCGTACGCGTGCGAAAGCGGCAGGAAGGAAAGGAAAACTTCTTCGCCCCAGCCGAAATCGTTGGAAATAATGTCAACACAGCCTTCTACATTGAGGAGGATCGCGCCGTGATGTTGCTGCACGCCGCGCGGTGCACCGCCCGTGCCGCTGGTATAGATGATGCAGGCTAGGTCGTCCCTCCTGAACGCGGTTTCGGCGTTTGCAGCGCAGGCTTTCACGTCGACATCAGTCTTGCTGACCAGTGCGGACCAATCATGCGCCTTGACGCCGGTCGTCTGGCCAACGCGCAAGGGTTCGATCCCGATGATATGCTGTGCACGGGTTGCGCGGAGCGCAGCCGGCATTACGGCGGCGGCCAGCTTCTGGGTTGAAACGATGATCGCCGAAGCGCCCGAATCCTCGATGATATGCTGATGATCGCGTTCGGCATTGGTGGTGTAGGTCGGGACGGTAATACATCCGGCGGCCATGATCCCGAGATCGGCAATGCACCATTCGGGGCGGTTTTCGGACACCAGCATTACCCGATCGCCGGGAACCAGCCCCAGTTCTCCGAGCGACACGGCAAGCGAGGCGACCTGCCGCGCGGTTTCGGCCCAGCTGATCGACTGCCATGCGCCGTCGGCCTTGTGCCACAGGAACGGCGCGGTGCCGTTCTCCGCTGCGCGTCGGAAAAAGAGCGTGACGAGATTTGGGAAATGTTCGAATTGCCGCATGCTCACTCCTGTAGTGCAACGCCTTCGCTGCGAGGATCGGCTGCCCCTTGCCAGCCCGTTGTCGTTCGTTCTGCTGCATTCGCCTTACTCGACATCCGGCCGGCGACGACTGTCCGGCCAAAGCCTGCAAGCGCCGCCTGCATTGCCGAGAGCGACGTGTTGGGTTCAACCAGCACGGCTTCCCCCGCCATATAGATATTGGGCGCAGCCAACGCGTCGCTTGCTGAAAGCCCCCAGTCCAGGTGCGCGATCAGCGTCTTGGCGACTTGCATGATGATTGTCTTGCCGCCTGCAGCGCCGACCGCAAAAGCCGCTTTGCCGTCCGGACCATAAACGATGGTTGGAGACATTGAAGACAGGGGGCGCTTGCCCGCTTCGACCCGGTTGGCAATGGGCGCACCGTTCTTTTCGGGAGCAAAGGTGAAATCTGTCAACTCGTTGTTGAGGAAATAGCCATTGGCAACCAACTGGCTGCCGAACGGCCCTTCGACGGTGGAGGTCATGCTGGCAATATTGCCACGCCCGTCGACCGCAACGAAATGGGTTGTGCCTGCCACTTCGCCCGAAATGGCGGCGGTGCGTGGCTGGGCGCCCGGTGGATTTCCGGCTTCATAGGAGGGTAACGAGGCGTCCGGCGAAATCAGTGCAGAGCGACTTGCGATATAGGATTTGTCGAGAAGCCCGGCGACAGGCACCGAAACAAAGTCGGGATCGCCGAGATACTTTTCGCGGTCAGCATAGCCGAGGAACATGGCTTCGGCGATCAGGTGCCAGCTTTGCGGATTGTCCTTGCCGAGTGCCTTGAGGTCAAATCGTTCGAGCATGCCGAGGATCTGGAACACTGTGGTGGCGCCAGAGGATGGCGGGC
>JANLST010000240.1:0-4441 GCA_031362505.1 Sphingomonadales bacterium | reverse complement strand
CGCAATGCTCCCCTTGTGGCGACGGATCGTCAGCGCATCGAGCAGGGCTTGCGTGGGATGCTCATGCCGCCCGTCACCCGCATTGAGCACCGGGCAATCGACCTTGTCGGCAATCAGCGCAACCGCGCCTGAACTGCCGTGTCGGATCACGATCACGTCCGACCGCATCGCGTTGAGCGTGATCGCCGTATCGATCAGCGTCTCACCCTTCTTCACGCTCGATTGCGCGGCATGCATGTTGACCACGTCTGCGCCAAGCCGCTTGCCCGCAATCTCGAAGCTCAGCAGCGTCCGCGTCGAATTTTCAAAGAACGCATTGATCTGGGTGAGCCCGCGCAACCGGTCATCATGCTTCGCCGCCTGCCGGTTGTGAGCGACCCATTGTTCGGCCTCATCAAGCAGATAGGAAATCTCGTGCGGCTGCAAACCAGCGATCCCGAGCAGATGCCGGTGCGGAAAGGGTGATGGCGATGTCATTAAAGTGCCGCCTTAGAGGGCGGGGACGGGAAGGGCAAGGTCGGAACGGCGAGAGTGCAATTCTTCGCTACGAATCAGATCATAATATAGGCAATGATCTTCTTGCTCCTTCACTCCCTGATTGACTTGCGTGATTTCATAACGCACCAATCTTTTCGTCGGGGGGGAACAATAAAATGATGATGATAAAAGTTACCGTGTTCAGCGCGGCCCTATTTGCGACTGCAGCAATCGCGCAGTCGCAACCAATCACAACTACGTCGCCAATTTCCAACACAGTTACATCATCAGTAATTCCTCAAATTGCTTCGGTTGGGCAGGCTGTATTGAGGACGGGAACCGAAGTTCCTCTGCGCCTGAGCGAACAGCTTACGACGAAAAACAAGGCTGTGCGGGTCGGGCAGCGCTTTCGCATGACTGTCGCTGAAGACGTTAAGGTCGACGGCCAAACTGTCATACCCGTCGGGAGCCCTGCGGTAGGCGAGATTACAGATGTTCGTAACAAGGGAATGTGGGGCAAGTCGGGACATATCGGCGCACAGATCCTCTATGTTCAGGTCAATGGTCGCCAGATTCGCTTGAACGGCACATTTGATGACAAGGGGGTCACAGGAACTGCTGGAGTTGTGGCGGCTATTGCATTCATTCCGATAGCTGGATTTTTCACAACCGGGACGAGCGCCAATATTCCAAGTGGAGGCAGCGTGAAGGGTTTTGTCGGCGAAGATGTGCCGCTGTCGTTTTCAGCAGCGACTGCACCTGTGCCTTTGACAGTCACTCCAGCTGCAGCACCAATGAGCGTGCCAGTTGCGCCCGCAGCGCCAAAATAGGCCGAGAGCGGTAAGCATCAAATCCTCCCCAAGCCGGGAAGGATTTTTTGGGTCAGATTACACCCGCATCCGAATACCATTGCGCCAAATAGCTGCATCGTTTGCATCCGAATTTACCGATCGTGGTTATTGCTGTTTGCTATGGCAACACGCACCCCTTCTTCCGGCATTCGTCGAGCGGCTGACCGCGTAACCATTCGGAGCGGAGAAAGTCGTTGGGGCTCGAAACTGGACTGGGAGAAGGTTCGGGAGATCAGGCGCGTTTCCACGCTGGACTGTCGCGGCTGCGGGGAGCCGCCGAGCAATGTCCGGCTGGCCCGACAATTCGGCATCTCTCCGCCGATGGTGCACAAGATTCTCACAAATAAAAGCTGGCGAATCGAGAACGAGCCAGAGTCCGCTGGCGCGGAACGATTGTAAAAGGCCTGCTTGCGTCTACCCCATCATCAGTGCCCCAATCGCCTATTTATTTCCTATTTTGTTCTTTTCGTTTGGCGTTTATGCACTTTACAAACCCTAGTCGGTTTGCAGCCGCGCGAGATGATCGCAATGGAGTTCTTGTGCATCCAAAAAAATGTAGCCAAAATGGTCTGTGCCGCCAAGGTGCTTGCCCCGACGGCATCCAATCGGGCAATCAAGACGCGCTGATTGTCGATAACTTTTTGGCCCGCAGCAACATGGCGTTCGACCATCTCTAGTTCGGTCTCACCCGACCGCATCTGGCTTCTCCACCGGCTTATGCGTGGCGATCTTCTTCAACTGCTCCTTGAAGCGTTCGGGATCGTCGTCGGTTTCAAGCTCGCGAGCGGCCTGCTTGAATTTGGCGGACTGGGTTTGGGGCTTGGTCATGTGGACAGCATATCACGCTCACGCGGCCGTGCAAATATGCCTTGCTGAATGAGTCAACAATGATCCGAAGTTTGTGGAACGAAAGAGGGGGCATTTGTCCATGTTCCAAATGTTGTAGACGGCAAACCAACTCTGGCTCTATAAAATACGTTGTAGCTCAATTACTTATAAGACAATAAAACTGGAGAGTTGTTGCTACCGGCAAAGACTGAAATCTCAACAAACCAACTTTGAATGTCTTGCGCGGCAAAATTTGCTTTTATGCCGCGCTTCGTGCATATGGCTTGTGCCAACCACGACAAGGCAACTAACATGATTGATGCATTTGCGCCTGCCATCGCAGCTTTGCAGGCTGAACTGGCGGAATTAGACCGCAAATCCCGCGAACTGAAGGGCACCATCAACGTGCTCTGCAAGCACGCAGGAAGTGCGGAGCTTTACCCTAATGTTCGTTCCGACAGCGCTACAGTTGCGCTCGCTTCCATCAAGGCTGACACGTTTTATGGAAAGGTCATTGGGTCTGCCGCGCGTGAGTATCTGGAAATGCGAAAGGGAGCAGGACAGGGTCCTGCCGCCCCGCGCGAGATTTACGACGCTCTTGTGCAAGGCGGTCTCCAATTCGACACCAAAAGTGAACAAGTTGCTTTGGTCAGCCTCCGAAGCAATCTCCGAAAAAACTCTCGGATGTTTCACAAGTTGCCTAACGGGCAATACGGCCTGCTATCCTGGTATCCCAATGCCAAGCCCGCCAAGGCGACAGAGGACGATGATTCTGATACGAAAACGGCAGCGGACGCAAAGCCCGCTGCCGAAGATATTTCAAATGAGGCGCCGCTCAACCACGACGAAGAACGCGCTTCATTTGACGCCTCTAATCAGGAAGGAGGTGAGGCAAATGCCAAGGCCACCATCTGATTAGCCCTAGGGAATCCGGATGACGGGAGTGGCTAGCGCTTCCGTCATTCGCAGCCCCATTGGGGAGCAATCGCTGACCGCTTGAAGCGGCTTGAAACACCGACTGCAGGTGAGGGCTCACGCTCTCACCTGCCTTTTCTATGCCAGAAATTATAAGAAATTGCAACTTTGGCGGGTTTCTGCGGTTCGGGAATCTCCCCTGTCATCGTCGATGTTTCTTAGTCCGCCACCGAGTGCGATTCCGCTTTCCAGCAGCCTTACGCTTCGGCCCCGATATCAGACCTAGCATAAGTCAGGCGCTTGCCGGTGATGCCCTGTAGTGCGATTACGGCCCGTTGCTTGTCCTCAATGCCGATGGCGGAACGGTTGCTATACCGGAAATCAAACTCAGCCAGATACCGATGCAAATGCTTCTTGGAGCAATGCTGATAGACGCCACGCATGCCACGTTTGAAGATCGAGAAATAGCCTTCAATGGTGTTGGTGTGGACATTGCCGCGCACATATTCGCCCGCGCTGTGAGTGACTTTTTGATGCTTCCAGAAGTAACGAGCAACGTGGCTATAATGACGCGCTTCGTCGGTCATGATCGCGCTTTCACGGTCGATATTCTCAATCACAATCGGCATTATCTCGCGTTCGCCAACGCCATCAACCACGAAAGACCGAGCGCGGGGCATCTTTACGCCAGCGCGTCGCTCAACGAGCGTCAACACTTTCATTTTGTGGTGGTAGGCTTGCTTGATTTCAGTGTTCGGCTCGCGGCCTATGAATGTCTCGTCAACCTCAACAACGACACCAAGGCCACCAAGAGGAGCAAGACCACCATCGCGCATGGCTTCGCGGATGCGGTGCGCCAAGAACCAAGCACTCTTGTATTGCACTTCCAAAACGCGGTGAAGCTGGTGGGCGCTGATACCCTTCTTGCTCGACACGATCAGGTGAACGGCCTGTAGCATCTTGTGGAGGGGCATACGGGCGTGTTCAAAGACAGTGCCGACCTTGACAGTGAATTGCTTGCGGCACTCGCCACACTTTTTCAGGCCGTGGCGGATCGCGCCCTCGGGGTTCTTTACACTCTTGGAGCCGCGAACGTCCGAAAGATCATAGACCCGACCGCCAACAACGCCACAGTGCGGGCATACGATACCATCCGCCCACAGGACGCTTTCAAGATACTGGAAAGCCTTGGCTTCGTCGTGGAATTGGGGTTGCGAAAGAACGGACATTGCTAGGTAACTCCTTGTAGGAATTATATAGCTTGTTCATTTGGGTTTGTAAAGTGCATAAACGCCTTTCGTTTGCAAAATAGGATTTCGCTTGCGAATCAAGCCCTTGTCACTCGATTCGCGTTTCTAGGTCGCGGGCTT
>JANLST010000070.1:0-9062 GCA_031362505.1 Sphingomonadales bacterium | reverse complement strand
ACAATGTCGCGCTTCAACTTCGACAGATGGTCGATGAAGAGGATGCCTTCCAGATGGTCCATTTCATGCTGGAGGCAGGTCGCGAGCATGCCGTCGATCTTTTCTTCATGCTTCTTGCCGTGGCGATCGAGCCAGCGGGCGCGGATCATTGCAGGGCGTTCGACGTCGGCATAGTGTTCGGGAACCGAGAGGCACCCTTCGTTGTAAATCGCCATTTCTTCCGAGAATTCAAGAATTTCCGGATTGATAAATATCTTTGGATTTCTTATCGTTGCGTCCGTTTCCTCATCACGTTCCTGAAGATCGATGACAAGCAACCGGTGCGGCACGCCGACCTGAACCGCCGCAAGTCCGATGCCCGGTGCTTCGTACATCGTTTCGAACATGTTATCGATCAGCGCCTGCAATGCGTCGCCGAACGTCTCCACCGGAGTGGATACGACCTTGAGCCTTGGATCGGGCGCTTCGAGGATCGAGAGGATGGTCATGAGCGCTCAGGTAAGAATTCCGAGAGCAAGGGTCAAGAGACCGGACGTCGCGCCCTCAAAGCCTGCGCCAATGTGCCATCGTCAAGATAATCAAGTTCACCGCCCACGGGAAGGCCATGGGCAAGCTGCGTTATCCGAACGGGGTGCGATTCGAGCCGTTCGACCAGGTAATGCGCCGTCGTCTGGCCATCGAGCGTGGCATTCATCGCGAGGACGACCTCATCGACATCGCCGCCAGCGATTCGCGCTACAAGCGTGTCGATGCCCAGATCCTCCGGACGAACGCCATCGAGCGCCGAAAGCCGCCCGCCCAGAACATGGAATTTGCCCGGAAAAAGCCGCGACCGCTCAAGCGCCCAAAGATCGGGGACGTCCTCCACCACACAGAGCATGCGCGAATCGCGGCGGGGATCGGCGCATATGCCGCATGGGCTGGTTGTATCGACGTTGCCGCAAATTTCGCACGTCGCAAGCTTGTCGCTGACCCCTTCCAGCGCCCGGAGCAAGGGCGCCAGCGCTCCTTCGCGCTTTTTCAGCAGGTACAGAACCGCGCGCCGCGCCGAACGCGGTCCCAGTCCAGGGAGCCGCGCGAGTGCCTGCACCAGTGTTTCGATCTCTTGGCCTGCCATTACGAGCACGATAGGGGGTTGCGCATTGTCCTGCCAAGGGGTTGAGGGGACAAATGAAGATCATTTTCATGGGAACACCCGAATTTGCGGTGCCGAGCCTCGATTTGCTCGTGGCGAGCGGGCATGAGGTTATCGCCGTCTATACCCAGCCGCCTCGCCGTGCAGGCCGGGGCAAGGCGCTGACCCCCTCCTCTGTTCAGGCGCGCGCCGAGGTGCTGTGCATTGACGTCAAGACGCCGGTCACATTGCGTGATCCTGATGCGCTGCAGGAATTTATGGCACTAGGCGCCGATGTCGCGGTTGTTTCAGCCTATGGCCTGATCCTGCCACAGGCCGTGCTCGATGCACCCCGTCTCGGCTGCATCAACGTCCACGCTTCACTCTTGCCGCGCTGGCGTGGGGCTGCTCCAATCCAGCGGGCGATTCTGACGGGCGATGCCATGACCGGCGTCACCATCATGCAGATGGAAGCCGGGCTGGATACCGGCCCGATATTGGCGACGGTTCATACTGAGATCGAGAACAAGACTGCAGGGATGCTTACCGCGGAGCTTGCCGAACTCGGGGCGGAACTCCTTGTTCAGGTCCTGTCCGAACCCGAAGCCTATGCCCCCCAACGCCAGCCCGACACTGGCGTCACCTATGCGGCTAAGATCGACAAGACCGAAGCAAAGCTCGATTTCATGATTTCCGCTCCGCAAATTGAACGCCAGATCCGCGCATTTGCCCCGTCGCCCGGCGCATTTTTCGAGCTGGATGGCGAACGATTCCGCATTCTCGCGGCCCAGGCAGAGCCGAGCGACAGCGCGCGACCGGGCGAAGTGATTGATGACCGGCTTGGCATCCAGTGCAACCCCGGTGTGATCCGTCCCATTCTGATCCAGCGTGCGGGCAAGGCCGCGATGACGCCAGCGGAGTTGCTTCGTGGTTTCAGTATCCCGGCTGGGACGCGACTGGGATGACGCGTTTCCGTCTGATTGTCGAATATGACGGGCGCAATTTCATGGGCTGGCAGCGACAGCCCCACGGGCCAACGGTGCAGGCAGCAATCGAGGTGGCGGCCAAGGCAATTACCGGCGAGAGGGTGACCCTGCACGCGGCGGGTCGCACCGATGCAGGCGTCCACGCCGAAGCGATGGCCGCGCATTGCGATATTGCCAAGCCAATAACTCCGTTCCGACTGATGGAAGGCTTGAACGCAAAGCTGAGACCGGTGCCGGTCGCAATCCTTTTTTGCGAGATCGTGGCGGATGACTGGCATGCTCGGTTTTCATGCATCGGTCGCCGTTACACCTATCGCATCGTGAACAGGCGACCACCGCTGGCACTTGATGTGGGGCGGGCTTGGCGGGTTCCACACAAACTTGATGCAAATGCCATGCACAAGGCGGCGCAACTGTTGGTGGGTCATCATGATTTCACCACATTCCGTTCGATCCATTGCCAGTCTGCCAGTGCCGTCAAGACTCTGGACAGCCTGACGGTGAGTCAATTCGGCGACAAGATCGAGATCGAAGCGGCCGCCCGCTCATTCCTTCACCACCAGGTCCGTTCAATGGTGGGCTGCCTGATGATGGTTGGACGTGGCCAATGGAGTGCGAACGATTTGAAGGCTGCGCTCAACGCAAGGGATCGCGCGGCTTTGGGCTTTAACGCCCCGCCGGACGGGCTGTACTTCGTCGAGGCACGGTACCCTGACTAGACAGGTCGTTCGTTCAGCAGGCTGCGGACCAAACCCTGCATCTTATCGTCGAACCGGGCGAGAACGACATGATCGTCGGCAGTGTCGAAATGGCTGACAAAATCCCGCCCGTTCCAGCGATGGAGCGCGAAAGCCGGCGGGTCGGCGATGATCATCGGGCGGCCATCGGGCGCTTCCGGGTTGATCGGCCCGAGGTCCAACGCGACTTGCGGTGCTGTTGAAGCACAGATGGCAATCGTCGTGCCCTGCCAGCCCACGGTGATCGGGCGATGAAGGTGACCGCACACGATCCCGACAATCTGGTCGTGTCCGTGGATGGCATCGGTAACCCGGGCAACCCAGGGTTCGTCGGGATGGGTATTCATCCATGCGATCCCGACTTCGACGGGCGGATGGTGCATGACAATCAGGGTTTTGGTGTTCGGCTTTTCAGACAGCCTATCCTTGAGCCAATTCGCCCGCGTCTCACAAAAGGCGCCGCCATGACGCCCTTCCTCCAGCGTATCGAGAAAAAGCAGGCGCAATTCAGGCGTTTCGACTTCATACTGGACGTATCCATCGGCCACCGGAATTTCCGGATACCATTCTGAAAAATTGGCCCTCTCATCATGATTGCCGATGCACAGCCAGACAGGGAACGGGCAGATGTCGAGCGCATCGCGCAGGTTGCGATAGGACTCGCTGTCCCCGCGATCGACAAGGTCACCCGTTGCCAGCAACATATCGGGCTGCGGCTTCATCGCGATGATCTGACGAATGACCTGATCAAGGCGCTTGCGGTTGAACTCGGATGGATTGTCCGGTTCAAAGCCGAGATGAATATCTGTTACTTGCGCGATCAGCATGGAATTCTTGGCCTTGCAGGTGGAGCGCAGCAACAATGCCGATACTGCAATGCCTTGTGCTATACCGTCAATGCCCTGTTTTTGACAGCACTGTTTCGGGACAGTTTAATCAATGGGCACTCGCAATTGTACGATTGAAACGCGGCTGTCCCTTGGCGCGATCAACCTTTTCACGCGTCTGCCACGGCGCACCGGCATCGACATGATAGTCGTGGCACATTGCGCAACTCGATTCGACCGGGGTCTTGACCGGCTTCAGCTTTGCCCCGCTTTCGCCGACATGGCAGGTGCGACAACTCGACAGATCAGGCAGCAGCAGGTCGCTCGCACTGCGCGACTGATCGGCCTTGTGGCATGAGCCGCAGGTTTCGGACTTGTGTGCATTATGGTCGAACCAGCCCTTCTGCATATAACGATCCGGCTGAAAAACCTTGTGAATCCGGAATGGCGATCCGGCATCGGAACCCGGGGTCACAACGTGACAGTCAAAACAGGCACCGCCCCGTGAGAAGACAGCGCGAATTGCATCGTCCGCATGTCCCGCATAGGCGCGTGCCCCCAGGATATAATCTTGCGAGGTTTCGACTGCTGCATAATCGCCGGGACGCCTGCGGGTCATGCCGCCCAGACTAATCGGTCGATCGGGGCCAGTCGAGCGGTAGAAGGCACGCAGGTCTGCAACGACCTGTGCCGGCTCTCCGTGCCGCAAGGTGCGCAGGGTTCCGCCGATCCGGTCAAAGGCCAGACTATGGCACATCGCGCAATCGCTCTTCATTTCGACTGGCTTGAACCGCGTGCCATCGGCCGATGCTGTGTGACAATCCTTGCAGACCAGACTGTCTCCCCAGCCCTGCTCCGCCTTCATTGTCTGCGCCATGCGGGCAATGCCGTTGGTTTTTGAAAGATGGGCCGCATGGGGAAACTTCAGGCCGTTATTTTCAATCGGTCTCGCATCGAACGACACCCGCTTGTAGAGCCGGTTGTCTCGAGGGCTGGCGCCGACCGTGATCGCTGGCATGAATTGGGGATGGTCGCTCCCGAAGTCTGACGCATTCTTCAGTTTGGTATCGGTCAACCGCGTGCTGAGCGAAGCATGACAATCGGTGCAGAAGGCCTGCGCTGTAGGCGGCATCTTTCCGGCACCCTCATGTTCGGTATGGCAATCGACGCATCGGCCAGCAGGATGGTTGAAGGCTGTCTGGAACAGTCCCTTGATCCGTCCGCCAAGGCCTAGCCCTTCCTTTGCACCGGCGATCCTCGCCGGATCGGCATGGGCGTGGGCATCGTCCTTGTGACAAGTAAGGCAGGCGGCGTCCCTCACGGCTTCGAACTTCTTGACGTGGCAGGCCTGACAATTGTTTCCTAGGCTTTTGTGCGCGACACTCAGTGCACCGCTCGACCACATCTGATCGGCATGGAAACCGGCAGATCGCTTTTCTCCGGCATGCGAAGTCGCATAGGTGAAGATCGGCCAGGCCAGGAACAACAGCAAAACCGCACCGATAAAGGCCCAGGCCGCAGGGCGACGACCAGGCAACAAACCCTTGAGCGTGAAAAGCCCGATCTCTTCCTTGGCTTCGCTCGCATCGGAAAGCGCTTCGATCCGTTCGACCGTCAGAGTGATCGACTCATCATCGCCCGAAACCCGGATCCGATGCGCCCCGAAACGCAATTCGGCGCCGACTGCAGGATCTACAGCAACATGAAGGGTGCTTCGGCCGTCAATTTCGAATTCAAGGCCGCAAAGCGATTCAACATCGACGCCACCATCCTTGAGCATCGTCAGGCGGGCATGATGAAGCTCGACCGCAAGATCTGCGAGATGAATCTCGCTTCCTGCATCGCGCCCGATCGTGATCGATTTGGCATCATGCGTCGCCGTGCGGACAATTTCCCGACCATCGGCAGTGCGCGAGATCTGGCGGACGATGAAGGTCATTGCCCCGCCCCTACCAGTAGAAAAACACGCTGATGATATGCGCCAAAAGCGCAGCAATCAGGGCGAATGTGAAAGGAACATGGATATACAGCCAAACTTCGAGAAGAGCCTTGAGCCGCAAATGCTTTCGGACTCGCGCAAGCATCGCTTCCTTGCGCGCGAGCAGCACATCAATCTTTTCGAGCGGATCATTGCCTATATTGGGCTTGTAGGCTGATTCCTGACGGATCGCCGCCTGCGCCGCGCGCGTCGCGCAATGTGGATAATGGCCCGAAAGCCTGCGGAGCAATCCTCCGCCAAAGGGGTCCTGTTCGAGCGATGATCGGACCAGTTCGGCCTGCCGCAATTCGAGCGGCTGGGCGGAATCGTGCAATTGCCGGTCGATCGCGCGCAGGCTTTCGAGCATTTGTGTTTCAGTCATTTCATCGCGATTGGCACTCATTGCGCGTGGCAACATCGCATAGACGGAAATGCCGAAAATCCCTGAAACGATGACAAACATCATCAGCGTGTAGGCCAGGGTATGGACATTCCAGCCAAACTGGAAGCCGGTGTGGAGCGTGCCGATCACAATCAGGCTCAGCCCCAGATAGACATGCGCCGAGGTCCAGGCCTTCAAGGACCAGGCCCCGCTTGTCATCGCCCGCTTGCGCACACCGAGCAGCGTCAGCCAGACGATCAGCCCCGCACCGATCGTGCCAAGCAGATAGCCATACCAGCTACCGCCATTGGGGCGTGGCTGCACATCGATCAGTGCATAGCCAAGCAAGGCGACGATCGAAATCGAACCCGCAATCTTGAGCCACTGAAACCGGTTGTGACGCATGAAGCCGTCATGCGTGCCATCGCTGCGGATCCGCCCTGTTTGCGTTGCGCGGCGTGGAGCGCGCGTTGCCATCAATCTGCCCGTTCAAGCCGCGCGACGGTCAGGAACTGTTCGGGCGCAACGCGAATTGCCGCCCCTGTCGGGCACGCACGCACACAGGCCGGGCCGCCTTCGATCCCGGCGCACATATCGCACTTGACGGCCTTTTTAGCCTTTTCTTCGCCAGCCACCGTATTGGCATAGGACCATTTCTTGCTCGGCTCGCCCGGCCCTGGACCCGAACCGAAAAACAGCCAGCTCAAAAGACTTGGTTTGGGCGGCGGGACGGAATCCATGCGGATCACCTTGTAGGGGCAATTTCGCTGGCAGTTTCCGCAACCGATACACGTATCATCGATGAACACCTCGCCATCGGGGCCACGATGGATCGCGTTGGGCGGGCAGTCCGCCATACAGTGCGGATGTTCGCAATGCCGACACGAGGTCGGAACATGGAGATGGGCATAAGTGCGCCCTGCCTCACGATCGAGGCGCGACAGTCCGTCATGGCTGTCCGCACAGGCCTTTTCACAATTGTCGCAACCGACACAAAGATTTTCATCGATCAGGAGCACGTCGGTTGCTTCACCAATGCCGTTTTCAACAAGGAAGTTCGCGACGTTGGAATACATATCCACCACGCCGGAAAAACTGTCCTTCTTCGCCTCGACAAAGGCGTTGACATCCTGACGCGCAGCCATGTCCTTCTTAAGCTTCTCAAGCAGTTGAGGCTTATTCTTGAGGAGCGTACGAAATGCTCCGCCCTGTAGTTTGATCACTTCGGACTTGACCGCCGCCCGTACCGTAGCCGTCCGTTTTCCACCCGCAATCAGTGCCATTTCGCCAATATAGGATCCGGCCGGCAGGTAAGAGAGGAAGACAGGTTTTCCACCGACTGTCTTTTCGACAACCATCGACCCCTGGCGGATGACGTAGATATCGTCACCCTCCTCGCCTTCACTGATAACAGGCTTGCCTGCGCTGATCGTCTGGATTTCGTAATTGTCCAGAACGTCAGTCAGATCCTCGCGCAATAGCCCCGACCCGAACATCTGGAGCAGTTGCCGCTCTGTGGAAATGCGTTCGATTGCGCGCTTGGCGGCGGGGACCGAGGACTGGAGCTTGAGCGCAGCGGTCCGCGAGACTTCGACGCAAATACACTCTTCGGCTGCCACAATCGTCGCACCGCGCCGTCGCCCTGAAATCAGGCCGACTTCGCCGAAGATCAGTCCGCTTCCGATGGGGATGGTAATGTCATCATTGGTCTGGTCCACCTGCACCAGAACCGACCCATTGGCTATGGCGAAGAGCGAGGATCCCGGATCATTGCGGACAAAGATGGTTTCACCCTTGCGATAGGCGCGCGCTTCGGAATCTAGCATGAACTCGCGCATCTGGAGGGGCGACAAATCATTGAGGATGATGATGTTCGAACGGAGGAATTCAAGCCATTCGTCAACACTTCGCTTGCCCGGCAATCCCTTGAACTTGGCCTCGAGGATGGGTTCATCGGCCGGCTTCAGATCGGTATTGCCGTTGATGAACTCGACCACGTCATGGCCCTGATTCATGCAATGCTTGATCAGCGGATAGCCAGCAAGCGCGCCGATGACGAAAATGCCCGGATTGGTCGTCTCGAATGTCGGAGAGAGTTTGGGATAGGAAACGCGGTCCTCGCTGGAAAATTCAACGCCACATGCCTCCACGAATTTGCGTGGAGGGGCCGACCCCATGCGTGCGATGATCCGATCGCATCTAACCTTCACTTCGCCATCAGCCGTATCGAACGTAATGAAGCCGGGCTCGACAAGGTTGGGGGTCGTATCGGCACGGACGACAATGCGCCCAGCATCGCGCGCGGCGAACAGCGCTTTGACGTTGGCGTCCTTCGCGGTCGAGAATTCCGGCCCGCGATTGACGATCGTCACTGTGTTGCGCTGTTCGGCGTCGGCGGCAAGGCCAAGCGCATTCTCGATACCGGCATCGCCGCCGCCTATCACCGCGATATGTTCATCGATATATTCACCTGGATCATCAAGCTGATACTGGATATGCGGCAGGTCAAATCCTGGGCAGCGAAGCATGTTGGGATTGCCCTGCGTCCCGATCGCCATGATGACATTTTCGGCCTTCACCGTTTCGCCGTTGGTCAACGCGAGGGTGAAATCGCCCTTTTTGCCTGAGACTCCCTTTATTTCAGCATTCTTGCGGATGTTGACCTTATTTTCCTCGGTCTGGATGTCCCAGGTGTCGAGCACTGCCTCTCGCTTGCCCGCAGCAAAGTCCACATCGGCGCGCAGCACAAGCTGGCTCGGCGTCGCCATGACGTGCTTGCCCTTTTGATATTTGTAGATCGTATCGGAAAGGTGATCCGTCTTTTCGAGTAACACATGAGAAAGGCCGAGCTTGGCCGCACGCGATGCTGCGCTCAGGCCCGCGGGACCCGAGCCAATGATCGCAATCCTGAACGGCTGTGACAAAGTTCCCACCCCCAATGCACTGACCAACATCGCCCGCGAAACAGCAAGTCTGATTTGATTTCAGGTGCGAACCCTGATCACTACTCTATCATCTTGGACGCGTTGCGCTAGACT
>JANLST010000054.1:0-7652 GCA_031362505.1 Sphingomonadales bacterium | reverse complement strand
CCCCAAGGCCATTCCGATAACGGCACGGACAAACAGCCTGCCCGAACGCGCAATGCCGAAAGCCGCGACTGCGCCCAGGAGTGGCATCAGGAGCGTTGAAAGCGGGCCCGCCAACTTGTGCCACAGTCCGGCTTCGAGCGTACCGGTAGGCCGCCCGGCTTCACGCAGATCCCCAATTGCCTTCCAAAGGCCGCGAAAGGAAAGGTCATCGGAATCAACGTTGGCCAAGGTAAACTGCTCGGGCCGCACGCCGCCTGCAACGGTTACATTGCCCAATCGCGTTTGAACCCCGCGCGCCACATCGAAACGGTTCGCATCGATCAACGTCCATCCGCCTGCCGTTGGCACTGCCCGCTGCGCTCGCACGATGGCCAGGAGAGATCCACCGTTCCGGTTATACACTGTGACGTCAAAAAGGCGGGTTTCGGACCCTCGGCCCGTCACATTGCCAGCATGGATCAGATGATCGCCATCACGCACCCAGACATTGCTCTGGCTTTTGCGATCGAGAGGGATCGGCCCATAATCCGCGCGCTGCCAACGGTCGAGCGTTGCACTCGCACGCGAAACAATCCGGTCGTTGAAGGTAAAGGACAGGATCGCAACACCGAAAGCGGCAACAAACAACGGAGCAAGTACCTGGTGTGCCGATAGTCCGGCCGCCTTCATCGATATGACTTCGCTGTTCTGGTTGAGTGTGGCCAGCGTGATGAGCGTCCCGAGCAGGATGGAAAACGGCAGGAGGAAGGCAACGATCTGCGGCAGGCGCAGAAAAAGATACTTCCATAGCTCGGGGCTGCCATTGCCGGGATGCGAAAGGACGTTGCCCGATTCGCCCAGCAGGTCGAGTGTCTGGAGGACCAGCGCCAAGGCAAACAGCACCGCGAAACTGCGCAGCAGGAACATGCGCGCCATGTACCAGGTGATGGTGCTTGACGGAAAAAAGGAGTTCGACATGATTATGCGCCTGAAATGCCGGACAGAGCCCGAGCAAATTGTCGTCGAATTGCGGTCGCCGCGGCCGAGAAGAAGCGCTCAAGTCCGCCAATAGGCTGTCCGCCGGGAATATAGGCAATCGTGTAATACATCCAGCAAATCAAAGCCGAAAAGCCAAGGAACGGTGTCCAGAGCGCAAAGAATGGGTCGATCCGCCCCAGTGCACCCATACCTTCGGCATATTCGTTGACCTTGTGATAGGCGACAACCATCACGATCGAGAGGAACACGCCAAGCGCGGATGAAGAACGTTTGGGCGGCACTGCAAGTGCAACTGCCAGCAAGGGCAGGAGCAGCATCATCGCGACTTCGACCAGTCGGAAATGGAAATTCGAGCGCGTCTCGTCACGGATCATCTTGGACACCGTAGGATCGTTGCCGACCCGCGCCAGTTCGGGAATTGTCAGCTCACGATCCTTGCCGCCGCGATTCCGGAAGGCCTCGATCTTGGGCAGGTCGATCGGCAAGTCATGGCCTGTGAAGCTCAGGATCCTTGGAGTCTTGTAACCCGGGGCGTCGTGGACGAGCACGCCATTTGCCAACCTTAGGATGATGGTGTCGGGATCGTCAGTTGCCATGAAGGTTCCGGTTTGGGCCGTCACGGCCAAAGTCTTGCCACCTTTGCCTTCACCCATGACGAATATGCCGCTGAGGTTGCGGCCATTGTTGGAACTTTTTTCAATTCGCATCGTCATGCGTTTGCCAAGATGCGTGAATTCGCCCACCTTGATCGACGCCCCGAGGGCGCCTGACCGCAATTCGAAGCGCAATCCCTCATAAGCGTAGCGGGCATAGGGCTGCACATAGCCGACAATCGCAAGGTTCACGAGCGCGAGACCAATTGTGTAGAGATACGGCGTGCGCAAAAGTCGCCCATAACCTTGACCGACTGCCTTGAGGGCGTCGAGTTCTGATGAAAGGGCAATACGACGGAAGGCGAGTAATATGCCCAGCATCAGCCCGATCGGGATACCAAGCGAGAGGTATTCGGGAAGGAGATTGGCCAACATCCTCCACACGACACTGACTGGCCCACCTTCCGATGCGACGAAATCGAAAAGCCGCAGCATTTTGTCGAGAACAAGGAGCATCGCCGCGATAATCAGAGTCGAGGCCAGCGGAAGGGCGATGAGCCGGGCAAGGTAGCGGTCAGTGGCTGAGAGCATAGTGTTCGCTTCTGTCTATCCCATGACCATCATTTCGCCGCAAAGACCCCCGATAGTGTCCAACAGGCAGGGAGTTTCCGACATCATATCGTCGGATATAGCCTTGAGGAGTCACTTGGTCATGTCGAAATTTCGCTTCTGTCTCATTGGCCTGCCGCTCGCGTTCGCGGCGCCTGCCGATGCGGCGGTTCTGGGGCCGGACGCAACGGTGTGTGAACGCGGCGACGGTCCGGCGATCCTCGTCAATGTCGTCGGTTTCAAGAATCGGGCGGGCACCGTGCGTGCACGCACTTTTGGCGGGAGCCCGTCGACATGGTTTGACAAGAAGCACTATCTGAAGCGGACCCTGACCGATGTGCCATCGTCCGGCTCGGTGGCAATCTGCATGCCGGTCCCGCGCCCTGGAATCTATGCGGTCGATATTCGGCACGATGTCAACAGCAATAGCGAATCAGATCGTGCTGATGGGGCCGGTGCTTCCGGCAATCCGTCTGTTTCGCTTTTCGACATCCTCTTTGGCCACCGTCCACCGGCAAACAAGGTTTCTGTGCAGGTTGGTGACGGCGTGACGCCGATTACGGTCGTTCTCAAATATCTGTCGGGCGGGTCTTTGAAGCCCGTCCAGATGAGTTCAGGTCGCTGATATGGTCGCAGTTGCGTTGCTGTCGAACCCGTGTTCAACTGGAAATCGCGGCATGTTACCCCGGATCCGATCCTATTGCGCGGCCCAGCCCGATGTCTTCCACTATGAAGTTGAACAGGTCGGCCAGATCGCGGAAGCACTTGAGTCAATTGCTCGGGTTCGTCCGAAGGTTCTTATCATCAATGGGGGGGATGGCACGGTTCAGGCGACGTTGACCGAACTTTACAATGGCGGTCAGTTCGGGCGTGAGCCGCCTCCCGTGGCCGTCCTGCCCAGTGGCAAGACCAACCTGATTGCGCTGGATCTCGGTTCGTCGGGAGATCCCCTGATCGCCCTTGAACGAATTGTCCTCCTCGCTCGGACCGACTTGACGAGTCATCTTGTCGAACGCGAACTGATCGCGCTGACCGAAGGCGATACCGCGAACAACCGCCCCGTGCTGGGGATGTTCCTTGGTGGTGCGGGTTTCGCAGACACGATTCTTTACTGCCGGCATAAAATCTATCCGCTGGGCCTCCCCAACGGCTTGAGCCATGTGCTCGCCGGAATACTGGTGCTCTTTTCAGCGATCTTTGGTGTGCGCGGTCGATTTTTACCGCCCGAACCGCAGCCGGTACGGGTTTCCCTTATTCGCGACGGGCAGACCCCTCAGCGTTTTGCGTTTCTGATTGTCACGACCCTTGAAAAAATGCTGTTCGGCGGAAAACCGGGCGGGCGGGCAACAGGCCTCAAGCTCATGGCGGTTGATCAATCCCCGCTTGCATTAGTCAAGGCAATCATCGCGAGCATCCGCGGACAATTGGGAAATCGGCCGGTGACCGGCGTCCATGTTGAACAGGGCGATGTCATCCGCATCGAAAGCGAGCGTTCCAGCGTCATTCTTGACGGGGAGGAATTCCACGCGCTGACCGGACGCCCGATTGTCTTGCGCTCGACCCCGCCAGTCTCCTTCGTCGGCCTCGCAGCGTGACTTCGCTTGCCGCGCTGGTGGCCGCCGAACTGGCGGTGCCGGTCGATCCGTGTGTGACGGCGATGGCGATTGCGATTGCGGCGCGACATGGCTCAGCCTCTCGGGCCGTTCTGTTTTACGGATCGTGTCTGCGCCTGCGCAAGTTTGATGGGCTGATGCTCGATTTCTACCTGATCGTTTCGGACTATGACGCGGCTTATTCCAAGCGCTGGCTGGCAATCGCAAACCGATTGATTCCGCCCAATGTCTTTCCTTTTGAACATGACGGCCTGATTGCGAAATTTGCCCTGCTGAGTCAGGCCGATTTTGCGGCCCTCAACGGACCCGGGGCCAGCACGGTTTCGGTTTGGGCGCGCTTTGCCCAGCCTACGCGACTGGTTTGGGCGGCAGACGAAACCTCCAGCGTGGCCGTTGCGGCAGCGATTGCGAAGGCGGCACCAACCCTGTTTGCGATTGCCCGCCCAATATCCGACTCAGCCGACACGCTCGATATTTGGCGCGCAGGCTTTGCACAGACCTATCGTGCCGAACTGCGCGCCGAACGCGGGAACCGTTCGGGTGCAATCGTCGACGCCGATCCCGATCGTTACCAGCGATTTGGCAATGCAATCGTGTCCGCCACGCTCAGCCGGTCAGAAGCGCTCGCACGTTGGCGCAAACTCCGGCGCAACGGTAAGCTGATGTCTGTCGTGCGTCTCGCCAAGGCGAGCTTCACTTTTGCCGGCGGCGTCGATTATCTCGCCTGGAAGATCAAACGCCACACGGGCACGCAAATCACGATCAAGCTCTGGCAACGCCGCTGGCCGCTGCTCGGGGCCGTAACTCTGCTCCCGCTATTGCTGCTGAAGGGTGCGGTGCGGTAGAGCCTGATTAGTTGAGGTGAATGCGGTTCGCGCTTCCGCCGACGCCATGAATCAGGCTCTCATCCAAAGTCTAACGCCCGAACTTTCGCTGCGTTTTCCCAAACCGCGTCTTCCGCGTCCCCGGCTTTCCCTCATTGCTTCGGCCCATCATTGGCAGTTTCTGCTGATGCACGGGGATGCCAAGTTCGCTCTGTTCGAGCATCCTGATCTCGTCACGTAGCCGTCCGGCCTCTTCGAATTCGAGGTCGGCGGCCGCGGCCCGCATCTTCTTTTCGAGGTCTTCGATATAGGCGCGCAGATTGTGGCCGACCATGTGCCCAAGACCCCCAACACCGCCATCCTCGATCTCGATTGTCACCTGGTCGCGCGAGGCGACGTCCTTGATGATATCGCCAATGGCGCGCTTGATCGACTCCGGCGTGATGCCGTGTGCGGCGTTGTAGATCACCTGCTTTTCGCGCCTGCGGTCGGTTTCCCGGATGGCGCGTTCCATGCTGCCGGTCATCCGGTCGGCATAAAGGATCACGCGGCCATCGACGTTGCGCGCGGCGCGGCCGATGGTCTGGATCAGCGATGTCTCAGAACGCAGGAACCCTTCCTTGTCCGCATCCAATATGCACACAAGCCCGCATTCCGGGATATCCAGTCCCTCGCGCAACAGGTTGATGCCGACCAGCACGTCATAGACGCCAAGCCGCAAGTCACGGATCAGCTCGATGCGCTCGAGCGTCTCGACATCGGAATGCATATAGCGGACGCGCAACCCAGCCTCATGCATGAACTCGGTCAGGTCTTCGGCCATCCGCTTGGTCAGCGTAGTGACAAGCGTGCGGTAGCCGTCCGCCGCCGCAATCCGGCATTCGCTGATGCAATCCTGCACCTGGTCCTCGACCGGGCGGATCGTGACGGGCGGATCGATCAGCCCGGTCGGGCGGATGACCTGTTCGGCGAACACGCCGCCGGTCTGCTCCATTTCCCAATTGCCCGGCGTCGCCGAAACATAGGTGGTTTGCGGGCGCATCGCCTGCCATTCATTGAAGCGCAGCGGGCGATTGTCGATCGCCGAGGGCAGGCGGAAGCCATATTCGGCGAGCGTCAGTTTCCGGCGATGATCGCCGCGTGACATGCCATTGACCTGCCCGATCGTGACATGGCTCTCATCGACAAACAGCAGGGCATTGTCGGGGAGGTATTCGAACAGCGTCGGCGGCGGCTCCCCGGGCAGCCGCCCGGTCAGGAAGCGGCTGTAGTTTTCGATGCCTGCGCAACTTCCCGTTGCGGCAATCATCTCGAGATCGAAATTGGTCCGCTGCTCCAGCCGCTGAGCCTCGAGCAATTTGCCCTCCGTCACCAACTCCTTCAGCCGCACCACAAGCTCGAACTTGATCGCCTCCATCGCCTGTTTGAGCGTCGGCCCCGGTGTCACATAGTGCGAGTTCGCATAGACGCGGACGGTGTCGAGGCTCGCGACCTTCTTCCCCGTCAGTGGATCGAATTCGACGATCTCCTCAATATCGTCTCCAAAGAAACTGATCCGCCACGCGGTATCTTCATAATGCGAGGGAAAGAGTTCGAGATTGTCGCCCCGCACCCGGAAATTGCCGCGCGCAAAGGCGGCATCGTTGCGCTTGTACTGAAGCGCGACGAGCTTCCTGATGATCTCGCGCTGGTCGACGCTCTGGCCCTTTTTCAGATCGAAGATCATCGCCGAATAAGTCTCGACCGAGCCGATGCCATAGAGGCAGGAGACCGACGCCACGATCAAGACATCGTCGCGCTCAAGCAGCGAGCGGGTCGCCGAATGCCGCATCCGGTCAATCGCTTCGTTCACCGAGCTTTCCTTTTCGATGTATGTATCGGTGCGCGGGACATAGGCTTCGGGCTGGTAATAATCGTAATAGGAAACGAAATATTCGACCGCATTATCGGGAAAGAAGCTCTTGAACTCGCCATAAAGCTGCGCGGCAAGGATCTTGTTCGGCGCAAGGATCAGCGCGGGCCGCTGCACCGCCTCGATCACCTTGGCCATCGTGAAGGTCTTGCCCGAACCCGTGACGCCGAGCAGCACCTGATCGCGCTCCTGTGCGTTGATCCCCTCAACCAGCTCGGCAATCGCGGTCGGCTGATCACCCGCCGGAGAATAATCGCTGACGATGCGGAACCGCTTCCCCCCATCAACCTTGGGCGGCCGCTCGGGCCGGTGCGGGACAAACGCCTGTCCGGTCTCGGGCTCGTCGAGCGTGGTGCGGATCTGGATGGACATATGGGGAACGATAGGGGGTTGGGGGGGATGTGGCAATGGCTGCGCGTGCCCGTTCCTTGAACCTTGTTCCGATGTCAGGCATGTCAATCAATCGGAGTGAGAGGGGGCATGCATCGTGAAACTGAATGACATAGCGGCTGCCTACACAGCGGCATGGAATACCGGACGGCCAGAGGCCGTAGCCGCATTTTTTGCCGAGGATGGGACGATCACCATCAATCGGGGCAATCCTTGGCTTGGACGAGAAGGGGTCGCGCAGATGGCAGCGGGGTTCTTTGCCGACGTTCCCGATCTTTGCCTCACCTGCGATGGGTTGAGGTCAGCGGGGGATCATGTGGCCTATCTCTGGACGTTCAAAGGGACGCACGCCGGTTCTGGCAATCCGCTGACGGTCGCCGGATGGGAGGAATGGGATATTGATGAGAACGGCCATATCAGGCGCTCGCTTGGATGGTTCGACGGTGACGACTATGCGCGTCAGACTGCGGCGTAATGGGCGAGAATGTCCAGTTCAATCGCGGTCCTGTTGGTCGCCCTGCATTGCATCGCGCAGGACGTCAGAGACATGCGCCGCAAGAGTTTCATCTGGGCCGGTGTGGGCGCGGTAATTCTGCTAATGCCCTAGCACACAACTGCAGTTAAAATTGAACCCCCTCGAACCAACTAGGCGGTGGTTTTTACTCTACACCTTCCCCATCAATCTCTACAACGTCGATACTCCTGAAGCCCACGCGAACCGCGTGAGCGATGA
>JANLST010000016.1:0-5128 GCA_031362505.1 Sphingomonadales bacterium | reverse complement strand
CATGGGAAGGTATTCGCCATAAGGCACAAGGTGCGCCTTGTCGTATCGTGCGATGATTTCTGCGCGCGGCGTGAGCACGAACGAACTGTTGCGCGCGGCAATCACATAGCCGTCCTTGTCCTCGACCAGCGCAACAGTTCGTTCGTGCTCACGCCGCGCGCAGAAATCATCGCACGATACGACAAGGCGCACCTTGTGCCTTATGGCGAATACCTTCCCATGCGAAAGATTCTTTCGGCCATCGGGCTGTCGCGGCTGGTGCCCGGCGATCTCGATTTCTGGCCGGGACCGGGGCCGCAGAGATTTGGCGTACCGGGTTTCGGGCGGATGGGCGTACAAATCTGTTACGAGATCATCTTTTCCGGCCATGTGGTTGATCGTAACAACCGGCCGGACTTCCTGTTCAACCCGTCAAACGATGCCTGGTTCGGCGCGTGGGGCCCGCCGCAACATCTGGCGCAAGCAAGGCTCCGTGCGATTGAGGAGGGGATTCCTGTCATTCGTTCGACCCCGACCGGCATTTCGGCAGTGATCGATGCCGATGGCAATGTCCTTCATAGCCTGCCATACCGGAAGGCCGGGTATATCCAGACCCGGCTGCCTCCGGCGCATCCGCCGACCCTTTTTGCGGTTTATGGAAACATTCTCTCCTTCGCCTTTGCACTTTTCTTGGTGACGTTGGGAATTGCCCTTGGCCGCATACGGCGCTAATGAGCGCGCCAAGTTACATATAAAGCATTCCTTATATCAAGCAGGACCAGTCCCATGCGTGCCAATTACCTCTTTACGTCCGAAAGCGTTTCCGAAGGCCATCCCGACAAGGTGTCGGACCAGATTTCGGACGCGATTGTCGATTTGTTCCTGTCGAAGGATGCAGAGGCACGCATCGCCTGCGAAACGCTGACGACGACACAATTGGTCGTCCTGGCGGGCGAGATTCGCTGCAAGGGCGTGTACGAGAATGACGCATGGGCACCGGGTGCGGAACAGGAAATCGAGGACACCGTTCGCCAGACGGTGAAGGACATCGGTTATGAACAGTCGGGCTTCCACTGGGAAACGCTGACCTTCCTCAACCATCTCCACGGCCAGTCCGCCCACATCGCTCAGGGTGTCGATGCAACTGGCAACAAGGATGAAGGCGCGGGCGATCAGGGCATCATGTTCGGCTATGCGACGGACGAAACGCCTGATCTCATGCCTGCCACGCTCTATTACAGCCACAAGATTCTCGAACGGATGGCAGCAGACCGCCATTCCGGCGTTGCGTCCTTTCTCGAGCCAGATGCCAAGAGCCAGGTGACCCTGCGCTATGAAGGCAGCATTCCTGTCGCCGCCACAGCGATTGTCGTTTCGACCCAACACGCGCCGGGCTATGATAGCGGCGCAAACGAAGCGACACTCCACGCCTATGTGAAGAAGGTCGTGGCGGATATCCTTCCTGCCCATCTGCTGACCGAAACCGAATATCACATCAACCCGACCGGCAGCTTCGAAATCGGCGGGCCGGACGGCGATGCGGGACTGACGGGCCGCAAGATCATCGTGGATACATATGGCGGCGCGGCACCGCATGGCGGCGGCGCGTTCAGCGGCAAGGATCCGACCAAGGTCGATCGGTCGGCGGCCTATATCACACGCTATCTGGCGAAGAACATCGTCGCGGCTGGCCTCGCCACGCGCTGCACGATCCAGCTTGCCTATGCGATTGGTGTCTCCAAGCCGCTGTCGCTCTATGTCGATACACACGAAACCGGCACAGTCGGCGACGATGCCATCGAAGCGGCGATCATGAAGATCGAAAAGCTCGGCGGCCTGACTCCGCGCAGCATCCGCACACATCTGGGTCTCAACAAACCGATCTATCGCAAGACTGCGGCCTATGGTCATTTCGGGCGAAAGGCGGACGGCGATTTCTTCCCTTGGGAAAAGACCGACCTGGTCGATGATCTGAAGGCGGCACTCTAAAGGGAGGGCATCCCTCCATGATTTCGGCAAAGACCCAGAACGATCTGAATGCTGCGCTGCGCGGCAACGAAATGGACCGGGCCGGCCTTATCGCCGAAGAAGCCATCGCTCGAGGCGAATCGCACGAAATACTCTTCAGCCTTGCTGCGCAACGACGTCGGCTGTTTGGCGACAATCGTGGAGCAGTGGCGCTCTATGATCACGCACTTGGCCTGGCACCAAATAATCCAGGCATCCTCACCGCTGCGGGCGATGCGATGCGCTATACCGGGCAGCTGAAGGAAGCAGTGAAAAACTTCGATCTGGCGCTCGTGTACGAACCGATGATGATCGCGGCTTGGTATGGTCGGGCACTGGCGCTTGAGGCGCAAGGAGCACTTGAGGACGCTCGACATAACTACAGCCGCGTAACGGAACTGGCGCCAGATATCGCGGCAGGCTTTGCAGGGCTGGCATCGATGCAGGCGCAACTCGGAGAGACTGTCGAAGCGCGCAAGAATGCGAAGCGCGCGCAGGAATTGGCTCCGGCTGAAAGCGGGACCATGATGGCGCTTGCACGCTGCGATATCGCAGAAGGCCAATACAATGGCGCAGCCAAATGGCTCCGCCTGTTGCTCGATCAGCAAGGGCTTGTCTCCGAGGATGAAATCATTGCAAGCGAACTGCTGGGCGATTCCCTAGACAGGCTGGGGCTGACTGACGAAGCTTTCGATTCCTATTCGCGCGCCAATGCACGATTCGCCGAAGTCCATTCAGGACTTGATACCGAAGCTATGGCGCGACACGCGATCGAGGCAATCGATACCGGGCTTGCGTCGCTGGCGCCGGGCGCGCTTGCCGGTTCGACCATCCCGACTCCAACCGACGCCGTGGGTCATGTGTTCCTTCTTGGCTATCCGCGTTCGGGAACAACGCTGACCGAACAAATTCTAGCGACAATTCCGAATGTGGTATCGCTCGAAGAAGCACCGACGCTAGCCGCTGGAGAGAAATATTTGTCCGCTGGGGGAATCGCTGCGCTGGTCGCACTGGATAACGATGAAGTCGCCGCATTGCGCAAGGACTATTGGGCGGTGGTCGCCGCAGCGGGGATCGATGTTTCAGGCAAGACATTCATCGACATGGACCCTCTCAAAGGCCCTGCCCTGCCGCTTATCGCGCGACTGTTCCCGGATGCGAAAATTGTCATCATGCACCGCGACCCCAGAGACGTCGTATGGAGCTGTTTCCGTCGCAATTTCGTCTATAGCCCCGTAGCTTACGAGTTCACGTCGCTTGAGCGTGCCGCGCGACACTACAGCGCAGTCATGAGCCTGATCCGCCGCTGCCTCAAAACGCTCCCGCTCACGGTCCACATACTTCGTTATGAGGAACTGGTGCGTGATTTCGAGCGAGCAACCCAACATCTCTGTGCATTTCTGGACTTGCCCTGGTCATCCGGATTGCGCGAATTCGGGATAACTGCCCGTGCGCGTACGGTCAGGACAGCAAGTGGTCCGCAAGTGCGACGCGCCCTGTTTGACGGATCCAGCCAATGGACCGGCTACGCCGACCATCTAGAGCCAGTCATGCCGCTTCTTGAACCGTGGATCGCACCTCCTGAATTGCCCCGTGGCGGTAAATCCTGAGGGAGTGGCAATACTTTTCCTGCCACACACCTTCAACAATCTAGCCAAAGCCGGATCGCCCGCATAAGGACACTCCAATGCGCGCCTATCTCGATCTCATGCAACGCATTCTCGACGACGGGATCGAGCAGCAGGATCGTACCGGCGTCGGTACGCTTTCGGTGTTTGGGCACCAGATGCGGTTCGATCTTTCAAAGGGCTTTCCGCTCCTCACGACCAAGAAACTGCATGTGCGTTCGATCATCATAGAACTGCTCTGGTTCTTGCGCGGCGATACGAATGTGAAATGGCTGCAGGATCGCAAGGTCAGCATCTGGAATGAATGGGCTGATGAAAGCGGAGATCTCGGCCCGGTCTATGGCAAGCAATGGCGACACTGGAACGGCGCAGACGGCGTGACTGTTGATCAGATTGCCCAGCTTGTTGAACAGATCAACACCAACCCGGCCTCCCGCCGCCAGATCGTAACCGCCTGGAATCCGGGCGAGATCGATCGGATGGCTCTCGCTCCCTGCCATTGCCTTTTTCAGACCCATGTTGCGAATGGCAAGCTGAGCCTCCAGCTTTACCAGCGGTCGTGCGACGTGTTTCTGGGCGTGCCGTTCAATATCGCGTCCTATGCCCTTTTAACGCACATGCTTGCAGACCAATGCGGGCTCGAGGCTGGCGATTTCGTCTGGACCGGCGGCGATTGCCACCTCTATTCCAACCATCTCGAGCAGGCCCGACTGCAACTGACACGTGAACCCGGGCCGCTGCCGCGCCTGACAATCAAACGCAGGGCGTCTGCAATCGACACCTATGACTATGAGGATTTCGAGATCGAAAACTATGTAGCAGCGCCTCACATTTCCGCTCCGGTGGCCGTGTGAACCGACCCGAGATTGTTCTCATCGTCGCGCGTGCCGATAATGGCGTAATCGGTGAAGACGGCGCGCTGCCCTGGCACTTGCCAGCCGATCTTCGTCGCTTCAAGCAACTCACCACGGGCGCACCGATGATCATGGGGCGCAAGACGTTCGAAAGCCTGCCCGGTCTGCTTCCCGGCCGCCGCCATATCGTGTTGACGCGCGCCACGGATTGGTCGGAAGACGGTGCTGAAGTCGTTCACAACATTGAAAAAGCGCTAGCGCTCGCCAACGCACCGCATGTGTCGATCGTGGGAGGCGCAGAAATCTACAAGCTATTCCTGCCGCGTGCGGATCGGATCGAACTGACTGAAGTCCATCTTTCTCCACGTGGTGATACGCGCATGGAGTCGTTTGGTGCAGAATGGATCGAAACGGCTCGCCACGTATGTGAAGCAGAAAACGGATCGCCTGCGCATGACTTTGTGACGCTAAAACGGAGGGACTGATGCGGCGCTTCCTGAAGTGGTTTTCGATTTTGGTCGTGGCTGCCCTTGCCGGCTTTTTTCTCTTCGCCCCCGGCGTCGTCGAGCGGAGCATGAACAAGGTCGTGCCGGTTGCGGCGACCGCCAGCCCGCGCGCGCTGGCGCTTCACAAGACGCTGGCCATTGCCGACATGCATTC
>JANLST010000504.1:0-1568 GCA_031362505.1 Sphingomonadales bacterium | reverse complement strand
TGAATACGCGGAAAATGGAACGCAGCGCCCGACCAGCCATCATCCGCCGCACCAGCGATACCCGCCGTCGCACCCACATCGGTCGCTTCTGCGACTGCCTTTGAATACCAGCCGATCCGTGTGTTGATGTCTGTATTGTTTACCCCCGCGGCACCGACGCGGATCAGAACGTCTCCCGGTCCCGGCACAGGAACCGGCACATCATCGCGCAGTTCAAGCTTGTCGGACCCGCCATTGCCGGTCAGCAGGACGGCACGCATGACGGTAGGCAAACTCAATCGGCGCGCTCCAGACCGAACTGGGCCAAATACCATTTCTGGAACTTGATCACGCTGCCTTCCTGATCCGAATAGCGGCCCGGGCGATAGCGGCTGGACATGATCCCGGCCTGATTATTCTCGGTGATGATTTTATCCTGTGACGTTGTGGCATGATAGCCCCAGATCATCTTGTCGATATCTACCTCGGCCTCGGTCGCGCGGCCATCGACGAGCCAGATCATCTCGACGTCGGACTCCAATGCCGAGCGCGGGGTGAACTGGAACAGGATGGCGAAATGATCATCGGCGACAATCTGGCTGAACGGGCTGAAGCTCAAATGCATCCGCCCGCCGTCAGGCTTGGTCCGCCTGCCCATCAGCGGCGTCGGCGCGGTGCCATCTTGCGTTTCGGCCGCCCAACCGTCCTTGTTCATGCGCTGCATCAGCAGGCGCAGATGGCTGCTTTCCGGCGGCTCATCGATCGTGCCGATGGGGCGGCCAAGCGCGCCTGCAGTTTCTTCCCATGCTTGCACTTTTGGGGTGTAGGCCGCGATCGCATCAGCAGGCCCGGAGCTTGGCCCTGCGCCCACGGCAACAATCGATTCCGCTGCATGCATTGAACAAAATTCGGGATGCGAGGGCACGCAGTGATAGCATTCGAAGAAATTCTCGACGACCAGCTTCCAGTTGGCAGTGGTCGGATAGCTCCCTGCATGCGCGATGCGGGCGTCGGCGATCCCCTGATAATCGAGGATCGGCCCCATATCGCCAAAGGTGGCATCAAAATCGACGGGCTCGTCTTCGCTCATGTTGATGAAGATCAACCCGTGGAACAGCCGGATGTGGCAAGAAAAAAGACTGTTTTCCGCCTTTTCGAAATCCTCGGGCATGAGCCGCGCGGAGATCAGCCGCCCATCCAGCCCGAAGGTCCAGGCGTGGTAAGGGCAGACAAGACGGGGCGCGTTGCCGCTTTCGGCCTGACAGATGGTTGAGCCGCGATGGCGGCAAACGTTGAAGAAGGCGCGAACGCTGCCTTCATTCTCGCGGATGATGATGATCTGTTCCGTACCGATCTTGAACAGAAAATAATCCCCCTTGTTGGGGACCCGCGCGACGTGTCCGGCCAAGATCCATTTCTGGCTGATGACCTGATTCATGTCAGCATTGAACACCGCGTCGCTGGCATAAAATTCTTGATCGAAGCTGTAACCGACGCGCGTATTCGCGGCGAGGCGGTTCATCATTTCGCTTTGGGTTTCAGCCATCAGATTTTGATCCGTGCGTTCGTGGGGTCATACATTGGTTTCA
>JANLST010000498.1:0-1790 GCA_031362505.1 Sphingomonadales bacterium | reverse complement strand
CCTGCTGACACGCCGAGTGTGGTACCAATGGCCGAAATAATGGTGAGGCCCCGGCTCATCGATCTTGTTCCCGCGCGATGCAAACGATGTTGGCGTAATCGTCCCAGTTAATTATCCCGTCGATTTAGCTGTATGACTGCTTTCAGGCAGCAAGCCAAGGTAACCGAACGACGGTAAAGTTGTCGAACGCGGACACGCCGGCTAAAATTCGGGTATCAGTTCCCCGCCATCCTCAGCGGCACATATTCCGCCATGTCCGGTGTATCGAACACCTTGTAGGGAACACCCCTTGGCGTGAGGAACAGTCGTTCCATTTCGGTGCGGGTGAAGGGGCGCGAGCCGAGCCGTCCGAAGACAGCCATTTGCCCGCCGGTCTCATCAACGCCGCGATCGCGGTCTAGGCCCTTGGAGAGTGCCACCGCAGGCGAAGGCGTCCGTGCCCAGGCAATCAGTTCGGGTCTGGGGGCGGGCGAGAAGCCGTAGAAGTTTGGCTGGCTCTGCGGGCTGGTCAATTGAATGACTTTCAGGCCGTTGCGCCCATCCGCCAAATAGGCGAATAGCGACGCATTGGTCGTGCCGACGATCACGTCTTCCGCGTCGGTCATCTGTCCGCCAAATGTTTCCTTGAGATAGATTGTGGGCGCGAGCGGCTTGGTGATATTGACGATCACCAGACCGTCCTGCTTGGCCGCGACGTAAGCATAGGTCCGCGCGAGGTAAATGCGTCGGGCGTTCGCAAGCGGCACCGTGCCAGACGGCATGTCGACCGGCTTACGCAGATCGGTCACGTCGAACAGTTTCAGGCCGTCTGCGTCCGTGACCCACAGATAGCGGAACTGGATCGCGCTGGCACGGGCGTCCTTCATCGGAATATTTGCAGTCAGTTTCGGATGAAGCGGATCATCGAGATCGATCACCGCAAGTCCGGCTGTGGTCGTGATGTAGGCAATATGGCCAGCGAGCGTGACATGGCGCGCTCCGGCAAGAACATTGCCTTCGTTCCATGTCACCGCCCGCTTGAGGAAGTTGTTGCGGAACTCGCCATCGGCCAGCGTATCGATGTCGACGAGGATCAGGCCTTCGACACTGTCCGTGATGACGGCATAGCGGTAGATCGGGTGGAAGGCCTGTTCCTGGTTCTCGGGGATATCCCTGACGATATGATCATTCCGTTTGACGCTGATATTCTGGTTGGTGGGCAGCGCCATGCATGTGGCATTCTTTGTCGAGACGTGTATGTCCTGCCCGAGCGGGGAGAAGGGGGCGGAGACAATCGGTTCGGAGAATCCCTTGTTGCCGATCGAGGCGACATCATAGGCCTTGAAGCCGCCTTTGCCTTCGGCCACGAACATGTACTCGCCGCGCAACTGGAGGCAGCCAACACGATCTCTCGTGCCTTGGACGACATTGCGGAACTGCTCATTGTGCTTGGTCTCGCCCGAGAAATTTTTGTCAAAGATCTCGCCGCGGGTCCATTCCTTGAGTTCGCGGCCATTCTTTTCGACATGGAGTTTCCACCAGTCCGGATAGGCATATTTCTGCAGGTAGGACCCGATCACCGCCTGTGGCTCTTCCCATTCGGTCACGCGCACGGCCTCGAACCCTCCATCAAGACCGGTCCAGGCATTCAGGCCAACGAAGTTCACGAAGTTGGTTCCGAGAAGCAGCAATTGCGACATGATCGCGTTGTTGTCGTCATTCGCCGAAAGGTGGCAATCGGTGCAGGTCTTGGTCTCAGTCGTGCGCACCGTGTGCGGGAAATGCGGGGCGAAGGCTTGGCTGGAAAAACC